>NZ_VPCT01000018.1:0-49158 GCF_013418055.1 Acinetobacter sp. YH12208 | reverse complement strand
GCCGTGTCTCAGTCCCAGTGTGGCGGATCATCCTCTCAGACCCGCTACAGATCGTCGCCTTGGTAGGCCTTTACCCCACCAACTAGCT
Organism: Acinetobacter sp. YH12208; assembly: GCF_013418055.1. Classification (NCBI taxonomy): domain Bacteria; kingdom Pseudomonadati; phylum Pseudomonadota; class Gammaproteobacteria; order Moraxellales; family Moraxellaceae; genus Acinetobacter; species Acinetobacter sp. YH12208. The sequence continues at coordinate 49,070 of NZ_VPCT01000018.1, read as the reverse complement.
AATCCGACTTAGGCTCATCTATTAGCGCAAGGTCCGAAGGTCCCCTGCTTTCTCCCGTAGGACGTATGCGGTATTAGCATCCCTTTCGAGATGTTGTCCCCCACTAATAGGCAGATTCCTAAGCATTACTCACCCGTCCGCCGCTAGGTAAGGTAGCAAGCTACCCTTCCCCGCTCGACTTGCATGTGTTAAGCCTGCCGCCAGCGTTCAATCTGAGCCATGATCAAACTCTTCAGTTTAAAATCAATAGTACCTTTAAAGGGTACCAATCTTGGCTCATCAATTTTCTGACAAATATTTCTCAAATAAACTTCGAGTAATTTCTACCATCAATCAATGAAAATAATTTCGATCAATCAACCAGTAAAAATCCACACAAGTTGTTCTTCATAATCTCTTAATGATCTTTCTAACACCTCGTCAGTGCTAGAAGCTGGACTTCGACAAACTTAACAACTCAGCAATTTGCTTCGTTCGTTTCCGTCTATCTCGTCGGTATGGGCTCATTATAGGGCAATTTCCTACAGGTGCAAGCGCTTTTAACTCACAGGAATCACGACTGTTTTATTTTTATGCACCAATTTGGTTCGTATTTATACAAAAAATCACATAACTACATATTTTTAAAACAGAAATATGAATTAAATATTTCTGTTTTATTCTGTACCTAGTTTTTCACAACTGGCGCTTTAATGTTCACACTGTTGATCTTTACAGGCTTCACCGGCACATTTTGATGCATTCCATAGTTTCGAGTCGGTACTTTGGCAATCTGCTCGACAATATCCATACCTTTAGTGACCTTACCGAAGACCGCATAGCCTGCATTTCGGGCAGAACGATCCAGAAAATCGTTATCGACCAGATTTACAAAGAATTGTGCTCGTGCAGAATCCGGCTGATTGGTACGCGCCATCGCTAAAGTACCGCGTTTATTTTGCAGACCATTCGATGATTCATTTTTAATTGGAGCTTGGGTATTGGCCTTTTCCTGCATGTTGCTATCAAAGCCCCCACCCTGCACCATAAAGCCGGGAATGACCCGGTGAAAGATAGTGTCCTTATAGAAGTTGCTCTTTACATAGTTTTCAAAGTTTTTTGCCGAGATCGGGGCTTGATCATTAAAGAGCTCAATTTCAATATTTCCCGATGAAGTTTTCATCTCAATAAGGGTATTGGCAGCAAAACCTGGCAGACTGATGGCAGTAAGGGCGATCGCATATAATGATTTCTTTAACATTTTTTAACTCATCTACTTAGAAGTAATGGTTGTGAATGACTGTATATTAATCTTTTATAACTCATAATGCAGTTGCCTGCCGACTAAAGACAAGAGAATAAGAATGAGCCATGCATTATTACAGGAGCAAAATATCCACCAGTTTCCGCCTTGGCATTTACAGGGCGAAGGTTTTATTTTGAATTACTGGCTAACACCCGGCTTTATTCAGCAAGCCAAGCAGTTCCGTATTGCCCCTTCCCCACTGGGTCGCGTGGTACAAGTGTTATTGGTGCGTTATCATTCTTCACCCATTGGTCCTTATGATGAGTTACTGATTCTGGATCATCCTTTAATTAGTAAACGACGCTTCAGCTCGATTCCTAAAATTTATGTGTCTACTCATGAATCTGTCATACACGGCCAGCATTTATGGGGTATTCCCAAAGAACATGCAGAATTTGAATGGCAGGAAAAAAATCAGGAAATATTGTGTCATATTCAGCATCAAAACCAGCGTATGACGATTCGACTCAAAAAAACCAAATCTGCGCGCAAGTTCTATATTAATAGTCATCATATTCCAGCCTCTATGCTCAAAATTCAGCAAGCCTGGAAAGGCCAGCGTTTTCAGTTCAGCCCACAATTCCGTGGCCATCTTTCCAAGCTGTCCCAAGTGGAATGGCAAAATATCAATAATATATTTCCAGATTTTTCTAAAGCCAAGTTGCTACAGAGCTTTTATGTCCCCAAGTTTAATCTGATCTTCCCTGAAGCAAAGATTGCGACCAAGCCATAACAACTTATATCAAGCCAGGTATAAAAAAGGCATTTCCATGAGAAACACCTTTTTGTATGCACGTTTTGGATTTAACTATGTTTATCCCAAAATTTGCGAAAATCCTTGCTGATCTCGATTACATATTTTTTAGCACGGCGGGAAATCGGGGTTAAATTGATAAAACCATGGGCCTGATCGATATAGTCATGATAAGAAACACTTACCCCATTTTGACGTAATTTATGTGCATAAATAGAACCTTCATCATGCAAAACATCATGTTGTGCGGTAATCACATAAGCAGGCGGCAAGTTTTTCAATTGACCATAGGTGGGAGAAACCAATGGATCATCCAGTTCAATCTGGTGGGTTTGGGCATACATCAAGGTCACCAGATCAATATCCTGATCTGACAATACCAAGCCGTCTTTATAAGCATAAAAAGAGGGATGGCGGCTTTTAAAATCAACCGCCGGATAAAGCAAGAGCTGGGCACGTGCTGCATAAGATTTGCCTGCACTACGCTGCGTCACCACTGCCGCCAGATTTCCACCTGCACTGTCTCCCGCCACCGCAATCCGGTTTTTATACACTTTCAGCTGTTTACTATGCTGATGTGCCCAGGCGAGGGCATCTTCACAGACCTGTACCATCTGCAAGGGACTAAATTCCGGTGTCAGCGGATAAGCCACACTCAGCACCTGTACTTTGGCATGCACTGCCAGAAGGCGACAGAACTCATCATGGCTGTCCAGACCACCCACCATAAATGCACCACCATGATAAAAAATCACCATAGGCAACTTCTTTTGCGGTGCAGGATGATAATGCCGGGCAAAGATGCTGCCACTTTGCAAAGGCAGACGCAGCTCTTCTACCATTTTCACAGCAGTCGGTCTGGCCTGAATTGTTTTCATGCGCGCATCAAACGCCACCCGTGCCTGTGCGACATCTTCACTCAGAAAGCTGCCATGCCCCTGTTTAAGCTGAATCGCCATCAGGCATTTGACCATGGGGTCTAAATCAGGATAGTGATGAGGATAGTCCAAAGCCTTAACCAATGCGTCTTGTGCAATACCAGGTAAGCGATCCAGCATACGCGCTGCTGTGCCTTGCCCTTTTTCGATTACACTTTTCAGTACTGGATGATTCACAGTCATTATTTTTAGTCCTTATTCTCTTAATTCTTCATAGTTTCTACACGATTAGCGTTTCAGTGACCATATTCTTATATAAGTCTTAATATCTACGTACATATAGTTTTATCCAATACGTTAACCTGATTTATAAAAGATGTCATTGACCATTTAAATGGTATTTTTGACGTAGTTTTGCGAGCTTCAGTATATTTTTTATTTCAAGTTGGGAGAATGCCTATGGCTGGCAAAATTATAGCTCTGTCTCTGGCGACTGCATTTTTGGCTGTAGGCTGTGTTGCTTTCCCTGAAGATGGTGGCTACTACGATGGCCGTTATGATCAGCGTTCTGATCGCCGCTATGAACAGGATCGTCGTTATGAGCAACAGCGTCGTTATGATCGGCAACGCTGGGAATATGAACAGCAACGTAAAAGTATTGAACTGGATCGACGTAAACAGGAAGTGCAGCGTCGTAACTGGGAACAGGACCGTAAAAGACAGTTAGAACAGGACCGACGTAAAAGCCAGCTGGAACGACAACGCCAGGAACAGCAGCGTAAAAACATGATGAGCCAACGGCAAAAACAGGCTGAAACAGAACGTAATAAACGCCGCCTGGAGCAGGATCGTAAACGGATCACCGATCAACGTGCCAAAAAAGCCCAGCAAAACCGTTCATCTAACCCACGCTGGAGCGATAATCGACGTCAACAGCAACAACAGCGTCCACGCGATCGCCGTGATTAATACTTTGATTTCACTCTTTGTTAAAAAAGCCTGTAGCAGGCTTTTTTAATGGAAAATTTTATCTCAAGCTGATTGGATAAAAGCAGTATTTTTGCATGAAGGCCGGACTAAGCCGCCAAGCCATCATTTTTATCTTGATCAGATCAAGAATGCTCAATTTTAGCAAAAAAAAGGCCTATCTTAGAGAAAAAGATAAGCCACGAAAACACATTTCAAAATAAGAAGAAACTACAGCGATAGAATCTGGAATAAATATTAATCAAAAGTTCATCTATTGAGAAATACTTTATTGCTTAGATATTAATCGCTTTTATGTCTAATAAATAATCAGGCAAAAAAAAGCCAAGTCTTGGGGGAACTCAGCTTAAAAAAAGTAACTTGAAATAAGGCAACAGCAACCGAGTTCGGCTCTCTCCTCTGAACAAGGTCGCTGTCTATGTCAGTATCATGCAATTTTTTTACTAATATTTAAAACAGATTAAAATTATTAAATTTATTTAAAAATACGATTATCAATTTTTTATATTTATTTTCAAATAATTCATGTTTTATTTTAAAGCTCAGACTGTCTATTCAGCGACGTATACAACAATGATCAGATGACTCCTTGATCATTTACTTCAATTTATCTCCGCCTATATCGCGGTAAAAGCCTGCCATCTGCTCGCTGTTTTATTCAGAATTTTGTATAAATCTTAAATTTAATCTTGACTGACGCTTGAATTTTTACACCCTGCCCCGATTTCTTTAGGTAATCAAGAACTTCAACCATGGCAGTTCAGCATTAACGCAGTGAATACTGAGGCCTGAGGACTGTACATGTTTAAGAACCCATTTAAACGGAGTAAATCAATGGCGACTGAGCAAAACGAGCAAGCTCAAAAATTTGAGCAAGAGCAAGCGGAACAAGATACAGCGCAAACTCAAGCTGAAACCGAGCAGGCAGAAGTTTCCGTTGAGTCTTTACAAGAGCAGATTGCGCAGCTTGAAGGTGACTTAAAGTTAGAAAAAGCACGTACGGCCAATGCAGTCTACGAAGCACAAAAAAGTGTGGAACGTATTCAGCGTGAATCTGAAAAGCATAAAGATACCGTTTTAGAAAAGTTCTCTAAAGAACTTTTAGAAACCGTCGACAATCTCGAGCGCGCCATTGTTGCCGCAGGTGAAGAGAAAACTCCACTGCTGGAAGGCGTTGAACTGACACTTAAATCTTTATTGAATACCTTAGAGAAATTTGGAGTCGTGGTGGTAGACACCAGTAACGGCTTTAATGCTGATCTGCATCAGGCAGTTGGGATTGATCCAAATGCCAAAGCCAATGAAATTGGCACTGTTTTGCAAAAAGGCTACACGCTGAATAATCGCCTGTTGCGTCCGGCGATGGTCATGGTTGGCGCTTAAGCCAAATAAATTCGGGAGTTTGTGAAATTTTTTCAACAATTTTACTTGAAAAAAATCGAACGGCTCTCATATCGGATAACAAGTAAATCCCTTTTAATTTCCCTTTGATAAAGGGAAAAGTTTGGGAATAAAAAAATTTTTGAGGAAACATCCAAATGGCTAAAATCATTGGTATTGACTTAGGTACTACAAACTCATGTGTTGCAGTACTTGAAGGCGACAAAGTTAAAGTAATCGAAAACGCTGAAGGCGCGCGTACAACGCCATCAATTATTGCCTATAAAGATGGCGAAATTCTGGTAGGTCAATCGGCAAAGCGTCAAGCGGTAACGAATCCGAAAAATACCTTGTTCGCGATCAAACGTTTGATCGGTCGTCGTTATGAAGACCAAGCGGTACAAAAAGATATCGGTCTGGTACCGTACAAAATCATCAAAGCTGACAACGGTGATGCTTGGGTTGATGTCAACGACAAGAAACTTGCGCCACAGCAAATCTCTGCTGAAATCTTGAAAAAGATGAAAAAAACAGCGGAAGATTACCTGGGTGAAACAGTAACTGAAGCGGTCATTACCGTTCCTGCTTACTTCAACGATGCCCAGCGTCAAGCAACGAAAGATGCAGGTAAAATTGCAGGTTTAGAAGTGAAACGTATCATCAACGAACCAACGGCTGCTGCACTTGCGTTCGGTATGGACAAGAAAGAAGGCGACCGTAAAATCGCGGTTTATGACTTGGGTGGTGGTACATTCGACGTTTCAATCATTGAAATTGCGGATCTTGATGGCGACCAGCAAATCGAAGTGTTGTCTACTAACGGTGATACATTCCTGGGTGGTGAAGACTTCGATAACGCATTGATCGAATTCCTGGTTGAAGAGTTCAAGAAAGAACAAAACTTCAACTTGAAACAAGATCCGCTTGCGCTGCAACGTTTAAAAGAAGCTGCTGAAAAAGCAAAAATCGAGCTTTCTTCTTCGAATGCAACTGAAATTAACCTACCATACATCACTGCTGATGCGACTGGTCCTAAACACTTGGTGATCAACGTAACACGTGCGAAACTTGAAGGTTTAGTTGCTGACTTGGTTGCGCGTACCATTGAGCCATGTAAGATTGCACTTAAAGATGCTGGTCTTTCAACTTCAGACATCTCTGACGTGATTTTGGTGGGTGGTCAATCACGTATGCCAATGGTTCAACAGAAGGTTCAAGAATTCTTCGGTAAAGAGCCACGTAAAGACGTAAACCCTGATGAAGCAGTTGCAATGGGTGCTGCGATTCAAGGTGCGGTACTTTCAGGTGACAAAACTGACGTACTTCTACTTGACGTTACTCCGCTGACACTTGGTATCGAAACCATGGGTGGCGTGTTAACAGCAATCATCGAGAAAAACACCACGATTCCTGCGAAGAAATCTCAAGTGTTCTCGACTGCTGCTGACAACCAGCCTGCTGTAGACATTTCTGTGTTCCAGGGTGAACGTAAAATGGCGCAGCAAAACAAATTGTTGGGTAACTTCCAATTGGGCGATATCCCACCGGCTCCACGTGGTGTGCCACAAATTGAAGTATCTTTCGATATCAACGCTGATGGTATCTTGAAAGTATCTGCAAAAGACAAGAGCACGGGTAAAGAGCAATCGATCCAGATTAAAGCAAACTCAGGTTTGTCTGATGCTGAAATCGAAGCAATGATCCGTGATGCTGAAGCGAATGCTGAAGAAGATCGCAAATTCGAAGAATTAGCGAAAGCACGTAACGAAGCGGATGCGTTAGTTTCTTCTGCTCAAAAAGCAGTGAAAGATTTGGGCGAGCAAGTGACTGCAGACGAAAAAACTGCAATTGAAACTGCGGTTTCTGAGCTTGAAGCATCAACTAAAGAAAATGATGTTGAAGAAATCAAAGCGAAAACTGAAGCGTTGCAAAACATCATCATGCCGATCACTCAGCGTGCCTATGAAGCAGCTCAAGGCCAAGGCGGTGCGCAAGGGTTTGATCCGAACGCATTCGGTGGTGACGCTGGTCAACAACAGCAAAAAGCGGACGACGGCGTTGTAGATGCTGAGTTCACTGAAGTAAAAGATGACAAAAAATAATTTGTCGCTTTAACTGAAAAACCGCGCAATAGCGCGGTTTTTTTATGTCCAAATTTTAAAGCATGAAGGTAAAATGACTAAAAATGGATCGTATGTTCAAGTAAAGCTGTTTAAGCTAAATCCAACATGAAACGACCATCAACCCTGAAAATTCTGATTTTGCGGCCTTTCAGCAATGGGTTAAAGCCATGTTATTGCTACAGGAACGCCACACTTGTCGACTGTATGCCAAATCCGGCCGGGGTATGGAGCTGGAAGCGCAAGTTGGCTGACGCACGGGCTGGATCGAAACACCACAGGCTGACATCGTGGCCTTTTCCCTGAATATGCAGATGCACAGTCATATGGATCCGGCGATTCGCCTGGACATTTTACAGCAAACCTTGGCCGAATTAGGACTTTATCCAAAAGCTGAGCAGGAAGGCAAATAAGCATGGGAAATGCCTTAAAATTAAGCTATATTTTTTAAAAATAAGCATCTCAATAGCAATATGCGCCTTCTATTTTGTCTGGTCATCGTTGGGTTAATCCTGTCTGCCTCTATGCATATGCAGACCAAAGCTCATCCACAACTGCGCTACAACTCGCTTGCAGACCGGCTCAGTCATCCTTTTGACACACGTTTACGCTTTAAGGTCGATCAGGTAGATGCAGGCTTTGGGCTGAGTAAAGAGCAAGTGATTCAACTGAGCAAAGAAGCCGTCGAGATCTGGCATCAGGGCACCCATCGCGATGATCTGCTGCTCTATGATGAAAATGCCCAGCTGAGTATTCATCTGATCTATGATCAACGGCAACAGGAATATAATGCCTTAAAGAAAGTCGAAAAACAGTTGCTGGCAGATGATACCCAGTATCAACGTCAGGTCAAAAATCTGGAAGCATCTTATCAACATCTGGAAAGTCAACAACAACGCTTGATCCAGCAAAGAGATCAGATTAATTATGAATTTCAGAAGCTACAGCAACGACGGCATCAGCCAAATTTATCTGCCTATGAGCACGAACAATTAGAATATGAGTTTCAGGCTTTACAGGGCAAATCGGAAAATTTTAAACGGGAAGCCGAGTATCTTCAGCAACAGCAAAGTTCTTTTAATCTGAATGTTTCGCTGCATCAACATAGTCTTGAAAATCATCAACAGAATATCATTCAGGCCCAGCAACGTTTTCCTGCCCGTGAATTTCATAAAGGGGTATTTATGGGTCATCAGATTCATGTATATCAGTTTGATGCAGAAGATGATCTGCGTCTGACACTGGCTCATGAACTGGGGCATGCTTTGGGCCTGTATCATCATGATGATCCAGAGGCGCTGATGTATCCGGTACTGGGAAAACAGAATTTACAACACTTTCAGTTGCGACCTGCCGACAAGACTTTGCTGTATCACCGTTAAGTGATCAGCCTGAATTCCTTAATTAATTTAAGTGTATAAGTGTTATAAAAAACACTCTATTCGGATTTCATGTTATTGTGAACGGCTACATTGTTCAGGCCATCTTTGGAGATTCATGTGAGTTACTACCATATTTTAATTGAAGTAAATGACCACATTAGTACGATTGATGAAACGCGTGATATCGAGATCTTTGATATTGAGGATATTCAGCCACATCTTCATGCGATTTTATTGCCTTATTTCAATGAACAGCTGATTGAACTGGACGATGAGAATCTGGAATATAAAGATATTTTACATCTGGAAATCAAACAGACCCTCTTGCCGATCAATGACCTGATCGAAGAAGAGCAGCGCCTGTTGCCAAGTGATACCGATATTACCATTAGCGCTTATGAGATTTTTAATAATCGTGAGCTGAGTCAGGATGTCACATCAGTAATTTTTGACCTCTTGGAAGCGATAAAACTGGAAAATTAAGTTTTCTTCAGATATAAAAAAGTCCTCATCAAGAGGACTTTTTTATTGTGCGCGTTTAGATCGAGAATGAAGATCCACAACCACAAGTGGTGGTCGCATTCGGGTTTTGCACCACAAAGCGTGAACCTTCCAGACCTTCTAAATAATCTACAACGGAACCGACCAGATATTGATAGCTGAGTGAATCGACCAGTACTTTCACATCGCCGTTGGCAAATTCTGCATCGTCTTCATTCTGACTTTCGGCAAAGTTAAAGCCATAAGAGAAACCTGAACAGCCGCCACCGGTAACATAAACACGGAGCATTAAGTCTTGGTTACCTTCACTGTCACGCAACTGGCGTACTTTATTTGCGGCATTGTCGGTGAGCACAAGCGCTTGGGCATTCATGGCGGATTCCTCTGTTGAATGGAATGTCTTTAAAAAAAAAAGACCATATCGAAGTATAACACACTCAATATATGGTCAGTCTCTACAGATTAAAAGTCAAATCAGAGTAATTTTATCAGGATTATTTGTAGTTCTCATCCTGTAAGGCACATTCGAAGTTTTGCGGGTTCTGTTTACAACGGAATTGCCACAGCAGTTTCATCATGCGTTTGTCATATACGCCGCGTTTGGTCAGGTCGATTCTGGAATCGCGCATCATTTTCTGATAACCCGGTTTATCTGCAGCCGGAATATCCATCCAGTATTTTGCAGGAATATCGGCTTTCATTTTGCCCAGAATACCAAAAGCGCGCGGCAACTGGCTTCTCACCCATTCACGTGATTTTTGACCATAACCCGCCGGGAATTTATCGGGACGGATAATGATATTACCGGTCACTTGCAACACCGGATAATTCACAATCGCACCTTTTGTACCTAAGCCTTTGTGTAATTCTAGCGGCTTAAATACCGCAGCGGGTGCGCCAATGATATCAACCTGACCATTGTTAAACTTGGCGCCAAAGTTGGTGACATCGGCACTGACGGCTTGAGCACCAACCTGCTGCACCATGATTTTTTGTGCTTCATCATAGTCGAGTACCGCAATTTTTTTACCTGCGGCTTTGGCCACGGTATTAATACTACGGTCATTGACCAACAGAAAAGCATCACCGACAGGAATCACCCCCACCACTTCATATTTGCCATTGAGCATATGTTTGGCAAAAGTCGGACTCGCCAGACCCTGCATCACTTTAACGGCCAGATTCAGATCTGGAATCGCCCCGATAGCATCGAGTGAGCCGGTAAAGCTGTTGAACTGACGTCCGCGCATTCCAGTGACACTAATCCCGTCACATTTTCCGGCTTTAAAATCTTCTGCAACCACGGCTTCATTGGTATTCACTCTAAGCTCGATATCAGCGCCCCAGTTTTTCGCTGCCAGCTGATAATCTTTCATGACGCTATACACATCGCCATTTTTGCCCACCAGATCAAATACGCACATCACCTGTTTGGCCTGTACCAGACCTGAAACAGTAAATGTCGCTGCGGCCAATGCCAGTATTTTCCATCTTCTTTGCATCATCCTAATGTCCTTATACCTTGTTTTTGTTATTGCGATTTCAGCCGCATCTAATTGTTTTTATATTAATCATAAGAAATCAATCTTTAGATCAAGCTTAAGCTATTTAATCAGCTGTACAATGGCTGATCTGCCTCAGTTCAACTACAAAAAAAGCTTAGACTCAGCTAAGCTTTTTCTTTAAAAATCAAATTACTCACCCGAAAGTGAACACTCAAAATTGGCTTTGTCGACAGAACAGCGCGCGCGTTTTAACACTGACATCATGCCAGCATCATAGATTCCGCGTTTGGTCATGTCCATACGGCCATCACGTAACATTTTCTGGTACTTGGTTCTATCTTCAGCGCTCAGATTCATTTTATATTTCGACGGAATTCCGGCTTCCAGACGGCCGATCATGGCCATACTTTTTGGCAGGTTTTTGATAAACCAGTCACGCGATTTTTGCCCAAAACCTGCCGGGAATTTTTCCGGGCGAATGACAAAATCGGACGTCACATGCAGCACCGGGAAATTAAACATCGCGCCGTTATTGCTAAGGCCTTTATAAATCTCTAGCGGTTTATAAGCATAGGCTGGTGCCCCCACCATATCCACCTGACCATTGTTAAATTTGGCCACAAAATTGGATACATCGGAAATCACGGCCTGTGCACCAACACGCTGCACCATAATTTTCTGGGCATCGTCATAGCCCAATACCGCGAATTTTTTACCTGCGGCTTTTTCGATCGAGTTAATATTTTTGTCACGGACAAAGATGAACGCCGAACCAAGTGGTGCAATCCCGGCAATTTCGTATTTTTTACCACCCAGATTAGTCACCATTTTGCTGGCATTGCGTTTGTCCAGCGCAAAACTAATGGCACGCTGTGCAATTGCATTGCTCGGTGCACCGCCCAGTGCATCGATAGAACCGGCAAATTTATTGTATTGACGGGCGCGCATGGCAGTCATAAATACACCATCACATTTTCCGGCTTTAAAATCATTGTCGGCAACAGCTTCATCCTGGCGGGCAATCAGATTGATTTCTGCGCCCCAGCCTTTTGCAGCCAGTGCCCATTCTTGCGCCATCTGGAAAGACTCACCCGATTTACCCAGTAAGTCAAACACGCAGATATCGACTTTTTCTGCATGCACTGCATTGGCAAAACCAAATGTAGAAAGTGCAGCCAATGATAAGAGTGCTTTTTTCATTGTATTATCCTTTGGAATCTTGTTATTCGCTGAGTGTCCGTACACGGAACAAATATTAAGCAAGTTTAATTAAAAAAAATAGAGCATTTACTCCATTTAAAACCCGTGTTTTGGCCTATAAAGATAAATCAGCGTATGTTCTAAATATTATTTTATAAAATATTTTTAAATATCAATTTCTTAATATTTAATAGAAGTTTCGTATCATTACATTTAATCCGTGAGAGTTACAAAGATATACATCATTTGAATTTTATTCGCCACTAATTGAACACTCAAAATTGGTTCTTTCGACGGTACAGCGGGCACGCTTCAATACCGTCATCATGCCGGGATCATAAATCCCCTGCCGGGTTAAATCGATGCGGCCTTCGCGCAGAATCTTCTGATAGGCAATGCGATCTTCACGGCTTAAGTTCAGCTTATATTTATTGGGAATTTCCGCTTCCATACGTTTCACCATGGCAAAACTGCGCGGCAACTGTTTCACAAACCAGTCTCTGGATTGTACTGCGAAAGAGTCAGGAAATTTATCCTGCCGGATGATCAGGTCGGCAGTGACATTGATTACTGGAAAATTAATCATGGCGCCTTTATTGCCCAGACCTTTTTCTAATTCAAGCGGTTTAAAGGCATAAGCCGGTGCAGCCACAATATCAACTTCGCCCTGATTAAACTTACGGATAAAATTGGAAATTTCCGACATTACCGGCACGGCTTCAATCCGGTTGACCATAATTTTCTGGGCATAGTCATAATGCAGCACGGCAAATTTCTTGCCTTTTACCTGTTCCAGTTTATTCAGCTCGCGATCACGGACAAAAATATAAGCCGGGCCAATCTGCCCGATCCCAGCCACTTCAAATTTTTCTTTGCCAATCTGGGTGATCAGGCGCTTGCTGTTGCGTTTGTCCAGTACATAACTGATGGCTTTCATGGCAATGTCATTATTTGGCACACCACCAATCGCGTCAATCGAGCCGGCGAATTTGTTATAGGCGCGGGCCCGCATAGAGGTCATATAGAAGCCATCGCATTTGCCGGCCTTGGCATCCTGATCCACTTTGGCTTCGTCCTGATAGGCAGTCAATTGAACATCAGTATTCCAGGCTTTTGCAGCTAAAGCCCATTCCTCCATTAATTTAAAAGATTCGCCAGACTTGCCCAGCAAATCAAAAACACAGACATTTACTTTGGCATGACTTGAAGTCGATGCCAGTAGACCCAGTGTAGATAAAACTAAAAATCCCTTTTTCATTTTTATTTTACTCTATCATATTTTTTGCTCGATCAGCTTCTACTATAAACAACTGTTAATGCTGAAAATAGAGCTTATACTCAACTTATGCGTCCATAATATATAAATTCACAGTATTTAAAAGCTGGCTCATTTCAGTAAAAGTCGCAAGATTTTTCATTTTCACAAGGCTTTCCTTTAGAATAGGCGCATCTTATTTCTTAGCTTTGATTTCTCAATGATTCAGTTAGACCAGTTATCTATACGTCGCGGTGGACGTGTTTTATTTCAAAAAGCGTCGATGCAGTTACACCCAGGATGGAAAATTGGCCTAACCGGTGTCAATGGTGCCGGGAAATCGACCCTGTTTTCAGCCTTACTGGGCGGCATGGAGTCAGACACCGGTTCGTTGACCCGTCCTGCGGTATGGACCGTGGCGCATATGGCACAGGAAATCAAAGCGCTGAATATGAAAGCCATTGATTTCGTCTTGTCGGGCGATGAAGAATACTGGGATATTCAGCAGAAACTGGAGCAGCCAGATCAGCTGGATGATGCAGAACTGGCGCATTTATATGGCCGTTTTGATGAAATTTCAGGTTATTCTGCGCCGGCCAAAGCTTCGCAACTGATGGCCGGTCTGGGCTTTTTTGAACATCAATCCCAACTGGATGTGTCCAGTTTTTCTGGTGGCTGGCGCATGCGCCTGAATCTGGCGCGTACCCTGATGAGCCGTTCCGATTTACTCCTTCTTGATGAACCGACCAACCATTTAGACCTGGATGCCATTCTCTGGCTCGAAGACTGGCTGAAAGCCTATGAAGGTACGCTGGTGCTGATTTCGCATGACCGGGATTTTCTCGATGCGATTACCGACCATATTTTACATATTGAAAATCAGGAACTGATTTTATATACCGGTAACTACTCGACCTTCGAGCGTACCCGCAGTGAACGTCTGGCGCAGCAGCAACAGGCTTATGAAAAGCAGCTGGAAACCCGCGCACATCTGCAAAAATATATTGACCGTTTTAAAGCGCAAGCCACCAAAGCCAAGCAGGCACAGAGCCGGATCAAACAGCTGGAGCGTATGCAGGAACTGTCTGCTGCCCATGTTGATACACCATTTACCTTCAGTTTCCGTGAACCGACCAAAATGAGTTCGCCTTTATTGCAACTGGAACATGCCGATATTGGTTATGGTGACAAGCTGATTGTCACCAATGTCAATTTACAGATCACGCCAAGCAGCCGGATTGGTTTACTCGGGATGAATGGTGCCGGTAAATCTACCCTAATTAAATCGCTGGTCGGTGATTTAAAATTGCTTCAGGGTCTGCGCAAAGACTCGGAACTGCTCAATATTGGCTACTTTGCCCAACACCAAATGGATGCACTGGATGGCAATGCCAGCCCGATGTTACAGCTGGCCCGTATTGCCGATAAAAAAATCAGTGAAGCCAGCCTGCGTTCTTTCCTGGGCAGTTTTGGTTTTAGCGGCGAACGCATGGATACGCCGAGTGAAAGTTTCTCGGGCGGTGAACGTGCCCGTCTGGCTCTGGCATTGATTGTCTGGCAGCGTCCAAACGTGTTGATTCTGGATGAACCGACCAACCATTTAGACCTGGATATGCGTCATGCATTGACCATGGCCTTGCAGGATTTTGAAGGTGCTGTGGTGCTGGTGTCGCATGAACGCCAGCTGATTGCCAGTGTCTGTGATGAATTGCTGCTGGTACATAATGGTCAATGCTGTGAATTTGACGGTGATCTGACCGCTTATGCCGATTGGTTACGTCAGGCCCGCATTGAGATGATCAAAAACGGGCAGAAGCCAGCCGAGCCGGTGAAATCTCAGGTCGAAGTCAAAGCAACCATTTCCAAACTGGACAAAGAAGCACAGCGTAAGGAAGCGGCACGCCAACGAGAACTGAGCCGCCCGATTCGTAAAAATATCGAAAAATGTGAAGCACAGATTGCAAAGGTTACGCCGCGACTGGCTGAAATTGAAACTTTACTGGGTGACAGTGCTTTATATGACGCCTCACGTAAAAATGATTTGCTCAAACTGATGAATGAGCAAACCGAGCTGAAAGCCAAACTGGAAACAGCCGAGGAACAGATGCTGGAACTGATGATGGAACTGGAAAGTCTGGAGCAGTCCTTCTAACACTATTTCAACACCCCCATTATCTGAGAGATGAGTAACAAGCGTTATTCATCTCTTTTTTTTATTAAAACCACCCATTTTTAATATTTTCCTCCTGCTTTTCATCTCCGTGTAGTTCCTTGCTATTCTTGAGTACTGCATCTCTTCTTCAAAACTTGACACATTTTGTCGTGAATTACGCAAGTGCCATATAAGTTTATTTTTTAAACAGTGGAGTGGCTTTTTTCATACATTAATTTACAGCGTCAGCTTGCATCCTAAGGCTCTAATACAAGTGTTTTTTAATTTTCGGCAGCCTTGATTCGAGTCTGTTTAATGTTGAACTAGAGAGAGGAAATCCGCATGCGTGCTCTTACTTATCACGGTACTCGCGATGTACGAGTTGAATCTGTTCCTGATCCAGTCATTCAGGAAGCAGATGATGTCATTCTCAGAGTAACGGCTACTGCTATCTGTGGCTCAGACCTGCATCTTTATCGTGGGAAAATTCCCGCAACCGAACAGGGTGATATTTTCGGTCATGAATTTATGGGGGTGGTCGAAGAAGTCGGTCCTGAAGTCACTTCAGTAAAAAAAGGCGATCGGGTGATTATTCCCTTTGTGATTGCATGTGGCCACTGTTTTTTCTGCGAACACGAGCTGATGGCTGCCTGTGAAAATACCAATAGCGGACGTGGTGCGATTATCAATAAAAAACAGATTCCACCAGGTGCCGCCCTGTTTGGTTATAGCCATCTGTATGGCGGTGTGCCAGGCGGTCAGGCCGAATATGTGCGGATTCCCAAAGGCAATGTCGGACCGTTTAAGGTTCCCGGTTCCCTGCCTGATGAAAAAGTATTGTTTCTGACCGATATTTTACCCACAGCCTGGCAAGCTGTGACCAATGCCCAGATTGGCCGAGGTTCCAGTGTCGCCATTTATGGAGCTGGGCCAGTCGGTCTGCTGGCTGCGGCCTGCGCACGTATGCTCGGTGCCGAACAGATCTTTATGGTCGATCACCATCCTTATCGCTTGCGTTTTGCTCATCAAACTTATGGGGCGATTCCGGTCAATTTTGATGACGTGGATGCAGCCGAATTCATCATTCAAAATACGGCAGGTTATCGTGGTGTCGATGCGGTGATTGATGCGGTGGGTTTTGAGGCCAAAGGGAGTATGCTGGAAACGGTAATGACCAATCTAAAACTGGAAGGTTCAAGTGGTTCTGCGCTAAGACAATGTATTGCGGCGGTGCGCCGTGGCGGTGTGGTCAGTGTGCCGGGGGTTTATGCCGGTCCAATTCACGGTTTCCTGTTTGGTGATGCCTTCGATAAAGGTCTGACCTTTAAAATGGGACAAACCCATGTGCACAAGTTCCTGCCACAATTACTGGAACATATTGAAAATGGTGATCTTTCGCCAGACCTGATTATTACCCATCGCATGAAACTGGAAGATGCTGCTGAAGGTTATCGCATTTTCGATAAACGTGAAGAAGACTGCCGCAAGATTATCCTGACACCATAAAAATTTAAGCAATAAGAAAGCGCCGTCAGGCGCTTTTTTTGTTTTTTACCGCATTTGATGAATTGTATTTTTTCTATTTTCAATTCACAAAACTTTGATGTCCTTTTCTGTTTTTTCTAAACATCATGCATAGCATGATTGTCAAAATGAAATTTAGACCTTAACCAGCAGATACAAATCTAAAGAGTTAAGAAAGGAAAGTAATAACACGATGATTTTAAATTAAAAAAATGAAAATTCACTTGATTGTTAAATTAATTATGTAGTTTAACTACACCCTCTATTTTTCAATCAAAATATGTTTCACGCTCATTATTAAATAAAACTACAATAGATATATAAGTAATTAATTTTAAAAGTATTTATAGTTTTCAATAAAAATAGCTGCTCAAGCATGCTGACGAGTAGCTATTGATTTTGCAGGGTTGTATAACAGAGGAAATATAACTCTAAATAGCACTTTAAATTCAAAACGCCATTTTAAATTCAAAAGCACTTGTCCACAAGCCAAATATTTTTAAATTTAAAACCAGGAGCTAACTAGAGAGGGAGTTGGTTTGTGGATAAATACAATCTTATTCACATAATTAATTAGGGATAACTTTGTAGTTATCCACACGTTTGATCATATTTAGAGCAGACCTTAAAATAATCCTATTCACATATTATTTGAGATACGGCAGGATATTTTAATAAGCCATTCAAATAATAGAATTTAAAAAAACCAGCTTTATCATTTTGTATTTATTATTTTCCAGCTCTATCGCTCTCCACTCTTCAATTCGGCCTTCGCTACGGGTATTTTTCATACACCAACTTTGGCTTCAATGGCTTCTATACGCTATTTTGCAGCACATGTACAATTGATCCTAGTATCGATAGTTATCCTTTAAATCCTGCTAAAATCCTCAAATTTATAGTGGCACAATTACTTCCCCACCATGATAAATTGCATTCATCCAGATCTCATACTTGTCTTTATATTGCTTACTTATGGATAATTTTTTTAGGTCGATTAGCCACCGCTTAATTCGACTTTTTTTTGCAGCTAAAATCAGCTGATCATTTGGCAGAAAAGCACGACCTAGGTTGGAATGCTTCTAAAATAATTCAGATGATATTCGCATAAATTTTGCATCAAAAAAGCGCCTCGAAAGGCGCTTTTTAAAATCATCTTAATCAGGTATCAATGTCTGCATTCAAGGCATTCTCTTCAATGAAGGCACGACGTGGTTCCACATCATCGCCCATCAGACAAGAGAACATGCGGTCTGCTTCAATCGCATCGGTGACTGTCACTTGCAGCATGTTACGGTTATCCGGATCCATGGTGGTTTCCCACAACTGTTCCGCATTCATCTCACCCAGACCTTTATAACGCTGGATCATCATGCCGCGACGCGAGTCAGACAGAATATGCTGCCAAACCTGATGAAAATTGTTCACGTTAATCTTACGATCACCTTTTTGCAAATAAGCACCTTCTTCAAGCAGGCTGAACCAGCTCTTCGAATTCTTTAATAAACGTGCATATTCACTTGAACCTAAAAGCACAGAGTCTAATAGATAACTATGTGGCAGATTATGCACATAGATGGTGATTCTTGGTAACCAGCTTTGAGTTTTCTGACCATCTGCCAGTTCTTTCTCAAAAGATTCCAGCGTTAATTCTGGACGTAGCGTCGGCTGAATGGCTTCAATCGCTGCACGCAGATTTTCACCCCAAGTTTCGACATAACTTTTATCTTCAAGCTGATCGAGTTTAAAGGCGTCCAGCGACAGCAAAGCATCGAGCAAGCTCGCCGGATAACGCTGGGTTAAACGGGCCAAGCTCTTCTGTGAGGTTTGATAATCGGCAATCACCCTTGCCAGTGCTTCACCACGAATCGCAGGTGCTTCAGCACTGATATGCAGTTCTAGCTCGTCAATGGCATTGGAAATCAGGTAAGTTTCCAGTGCATCGTTATCTTTGATGTACTGTTCCTGCTTGCCTTTTTTCAGCTTGTAGAGTGGTGGCTGGGCGATATAGATATGACCACGCTCGACCAGTTCCGGCATCTGACGGAAGAAGAAGGTCAACAGCAGCGTACGAATGTGCGAACCATCGACGTCAGCATCGGTCATGATAATGATTTTATGGTAACGCAATTTGTCCGGGTTATATTCTTCACGACCAATACCACAGCCAAGTGCAGTAATCAGTGTGCCGACTTCCGCAGAGGAAATCATCCGGTCGAAACGCGCACGCTCTACGTTCAGAATCTTACCTTTCAGCGGCAAAATCGCCTGCATTTTACGGTTACGGCCTTGCTTCGCAGATCCACCCGCAGAGTCACCCTCGACCAGATACAGTTCAGACAAGGCTGGATCTTTTTCCTGACAATCGGCCAGCTTACCTGGAAGACCGGCAATATCCAGTGCGCTCTTGCGACGGGTCATTTCACGGGCTTTACGCGCTGCATCACGGGCACGCGCGGCATCAATAATTTTGCCGGCAATCGATTTCGCTGCTTGTGGATTTTCTAAAAGATATTCAGAAAATGCCTTGTTCATGGCCTGCTCAACCGCAGTTTTTACTTCACTCGACACCAGTTTTTCTTTGGTCTGCGAAGAGAATTTTGGATCAGGCACTTTCACCGAGACGATCGCGGTTAAACCTTCACGGGCATCATCCCCCGAGACTGCAACTTTTTCCTTTTTCAGGATATTTTCGCTGTCCATATAGTTATTTAAACCACGGGTCAGTGCAGCACGGAAACCGGCCAAATGTGTACCACCATCCTTTTGCGGGATGTTATTGGTAAAGCAGCGTACGTTTTCCTGATAAGAATCATTCCACTGTAATGCCACTTCTACCGTAATGCCGGTATCGAGCTGTGCAGTAGTGAAATGGAAAATATCGTTCAGATGCGTTTTGCCTTCGTTAATGTATTTAACGAACTCAGATAAACCACCTTCATAGTCATAGATATTTTCAAGGTTGACGCGCTCATCGCGAAGTACAATGCGTACACCTGCGTTCAGAAACGATAGTTCACGCAAACGACGCGCCAGAATATCGACATTGAATATGGTTTGGCTAAAAGTTTCAGCACTTGGGTAAAAACGTACAGTGGTACCTGACGTTTCGGTTGTCCCTGTTTCACGTAATTTATAAACAGGATCACCATGACGGTATTCCTGTTCATAGGTTTTACCTGCACGACTGATGTTCAACAGTAGTTTTTCAGAGAGTGCGTTGACCACAGACACACCTACGCCATGCAGACCGCCTGAGACCTTGTAACTGTTGTCATCAAACTTACCGCCGGCATGCAGAATGGTCAAAATCACCTCTGCCGCAGACACGCCTTCTTCAGGGTGAATATCGGTTGGAATACCACGACCGTTGTCAGAAACTGAAACCGATTCATCTTCATGAATAGTCACTATAATTTCATCACAGTGGCCTGCCAAGGCTTCATCAATCGAGTTATCGACTACTTCGAACACCATGTGGTGCAAGCCTGTACCATCGTCTGTGTCACCAATGTACATGCCCGGACGCTTACGTACTGCGTCTAAACCACGTAATACCTTGATGCTAGAGGAATCATAAGCCTTTTCAATGGTTTGTTCTGTTTGAGAAGCAGCTTGATCTTCTGAACTCATGGTTTCTCCCTAGTGAAAAATAGGTCTATCCCAAGATGGGTAAAACTAAAAAAATACTATTGCACAACAACCTGAACTGTACCGTTTTCAACATTGAATAACTGATATGAGATAGACAAATCATGTAAGTGCTTTTGTACTGATTCATGGTCTAAGGTGGTAATAAAAACTTGACTACCAAGTTGGCTCAATCGCTCAATTAAACGTTGTTGTGCGGTTAAATCTAATTCTGCTGTCACATCATCTAATAATACCACAGTTTCCTTATTACAAGAATGCAGCATTGCGATTTGCGACAGTTTTAACGCCATCATCAGCAGCTTTTTTTGCCCGCGTGACAGGATCACATCGGCATCCCCCAAAGGGGTTTTCAGACGCAAATCTGCGCGATGTGGACCGTATTCTGTATAACGTCTTTCCAGATCTTTTGCATGCTGATTGGTCAGATCATTCAGCAGGCCGGTTTCACTATGAAAACCCGGACTGTATTCCAGACTGATCTGCAGATCAGGCAACAGCTGCTGCAGATCATCTTCAAAAAAGGACTTCCACTGTTCCACGATACCCGCACGCTGCGAATGTAAAATCTCGCCATATTCGCTCAGCATCTGGTTCCAAGGCTCCAGATCGGACAGACTCAAGAAACGTTTGCTTTTGAGCAAACTATTGCGCTGCTTCAAGGCACGCGAATAATATTGCCAGGCATGATAAAACTCAGGTTCCACGTGGAACATCAACCAGTCTAAAAGTTGACGTCGTGGCTTGGCACCATGATCAATAATATCGGTACTTTGTGGGTCAATCAGCTGCAAAGGCAATAGCTTGGCGAGTTGGCCCTGCGTTGCCACCAGATCACCATTGACCTTAATCAGCTGTTCCCCGCTGGCCATTTTTTGCATGCCGATTTTTTCGGTCGCGGACTGTGCAAACACAATCGCGTCCTGTGCGCCATGCTGAATATAATTTTTCGGGATATGGGTACGGAAAGAACGACCGGCAGCCAGCAAATGAATCGCCTCTAAAATCGAGGTTTTACCTGAACCATTTTGGCCATAAAAAACATTAAACGGCTGCAATCCGTGGAGAGCAACCGTCTTTAAATTCCGTACACGCTCAATATGTAAACGCGTAATATGCATGTCTTATACGAGTATCAATAGCCGCGACTTAAACACGCATCGGCATGACGACATAAGTTTGATCGGTATGTGCCGGGTCTTGTACTAACACAGACTGATTGGCTTCAGTCATGGTCATGGAGACATCATCACCATCCAGCACACCCAGCACCTCAATCAAGTACTGCGCATTAAACGACATCTCCAGCGGTGAGTCGGCATATTGAATGGCTAAGTCTTCAATCGCCTCATCCTGTTCCGGGTTATTGGCGCGAAGTTGCAGGGAATCGGCATTAAAATTCAGGAACACGCCACGGAGTTTTTCATTACTTAAAATCGCGACACGCTGCAAAGACTGCTTGAACACATCATGCGCAATCATCACAATTTTGTCGCCACCACGTGGAATCACACGACGATAATCCGGGAATTTACCATCAATCAGTTTGGTGGTGAAACGCACGGTAATATCGGCCTGTTCCTTATCACGGCTTGGCATATTGATGGTCACATTCAGCAGTTCACGACCAATCAGCAAAGATAACTGCTCATCTTCAACACTGAGCAGACGCTGTAATTCCGCAACAGCTTTACGTGGCACAATCGCTTGAATCGGCTGGGTCGCAGTAGATTGAGCCGCAGTTTCACAAAGCGCCAGACGGTGGCCATCGGTGGTCACAGCACGTAGCTGGTTGGCATCAATTTCCAGCAAAGTACCGGTCAGGTAAAAACGCACATCCTGCACCGCCATCGCAAAGGCAGTTTTCTCGAATAAACGCTTCAGCTCACGCTGGGTAACAGTTACTTGCGTACCTTGGGTGTTTTCAGTATTCAGTAATGGATAATCATCAGCAGGCAAGGTACCCAGCACAAAACGGCTGTTACCTGATTTGAGAATGCAGCGCTGATCTTCAGTAATATGCAAATCCACCAATGCCGCTGAAGGAAGTGACTTACAGATATCAATCAGCTTACGCGCCGGAACTGTGGTTTCCCCGGCCTGCAAACATGCACCTTCAGCCAGTGCGGTACTGGCCACCAGTTCAACCTCAAGGTCGGAACCGGTCACCGTTAATGCCTGGGCAGTCACCTGAATTTTCAGGTTAGATAAAATATTTAAGGTATGGCGACGTTCAACCGCTCCTACGACATGTGAGAGAACATTCAGTAAGCTTTCTTTCGCGATTTTTAAACGCACGGTGCATTCCTCTAAAGCTGAAGATTAATATAGAAAAAGTGAATTTTTAACGGTTTACTATGCGGCAAAAGCAGCCGCATAGCAAGAATAGAATTTGAGCGATTTAGGTCAACTTTGCAACAGACGTTGCAGGTTTTTATAGTCTTCGTTAAAGATTGGATCTTCCTCACGCAGGCTCTGCACTTTCTCGCAGGCATGCATCACGGTACTGTGATCACGACCACCAAAAGCCATGCCAATTTCTGGAAAACTGTCGCCGGTCAGTTCACGTGCCAGACCCATCGCCAGCTGACGTGGACGGGCATAAATTCGGGTGCGTTTCGGTCCGACAATCTCTTTTAAGGGAATACGGAAATATTCACTGACCACACGCTGAATATTTTCAGTACTGATGGTGCGGGCACGAATCGCCAACACATCTTTTAAGGATTCACGCACCACATCCAGATCAATCGGTGTGCCTTTAAAACGTGAAATCGCCACCACTTTATTTAGCGCACCTTCCAATTCACGCACGTTGGCCACCACCTGCTGCGCAATAAACAGGGCACAGTTACGCGGTAAATCTACCTGATTGCTTTCGGCTTTTCTTAATAAAATCTCAATCCGGGTTTCAATATCCGGTGGTTCAACCCCGACCGACAAGCCCCAGGAAAACCGTGAAACTAAACGTGGATCCAGTTCAGTCAGTTCTTTTGGATAGCGGTCTGAGGTCAGAATAATCTGCTTAGATTCATCTAAAAGTGCGTTAAAGGTGTAGAAAAATTCTACCAGGCTGGCTTCTTTACCGGCCAGTAAATGGATGTCATCGACCAGTAACAAATCCAGAGAACGGCAATTTTTCTTAAATTCTTCCACTTTGCCTTGCTGCAAAGAACTAACAAAATCTTGTACAAAGCTTTCCGCGGTCATGTACATCACCCGTGCATTCGGCTTGGCCTGCAACAGTGCATTGCCCACAGCCTGCATCAAGTGAGTTTTACCCAGACCGGTCGGCCCATATAAAAATAAGGGATTATGCTGTGAAGCACCGAGTTGGGTCAGTACCTTGCGACAGGTTTCTGCTGCCATCTGGTTAGAACGGCCTTCGACAAATAGCGAGAAAGTAAATAACGGATTGAGCTGACGTCTACGGCTATTTTTAACCGTATCTTCTTTTTCTTTTTTCGGTTTTTGTACCGGCATTGGGGTTGAAGTCAACGCCGCGGTGGTGGTCGCTGGCTGTTCACTGGCCGATAAAATCGCACCAGGACGTGAATCGACCAAAATTTCGACCTTGCGTACCCGTCCTTCAGACAGCTGTTCGGCCAGAATCGTAATCAGTTCCAGATGATGCTCTTGAATGTAACGCGTCCAGTAAGGATTAGGTGCATACAAACGCAAGCTATCTTCCAGCTCTTCTGCAACCAATGGGCGAATCCACATTGTAAAGACATTTCCAGAGAGCTCTTGTCGCAGGCGATTTAAGCAGTCCGTCCAAAGCATGTGAATCCCCTATTCATTCCATTGTTCATTCAAAAAGATGACCGCGACCAAAAGCGGGTCGCCATTCTAACCAAGTTATCCACATCTGTCATGATCATTTCCACAAAAACTGTGCAAAAAGCCATCATCGTGCATAAATTTAAATTTAAAACCCGGTGTGGATAAGTTTATCCGCAAGCTGTGGATAAAATATAGCACAAAGTTATCCACAAAGTATAAAATTATTAGAAACAGTTTTATCCACAACATAAATATATGTTTAATTAAATAAAAAGTGGCTTATCCATAGAAAAAGTGCTCCCTAATAATAATAAACTTAAATTTATAAATTTGAATTTACTTATAAGCTTTGAGTTTTCTGTGGATAAATCGAGAGATTACGAATTTAAATTCAAAAACAGAATCTTGCTTTTCAACACTGGATAGATTGTGGATAACTTTGTTGATAGAGTTGTTTATAAGTTATATATCTATGTATAACAATAATTTAATCTGTGGTTAAGTATAATTTAGTCATTTCACCAACAGTTTTTTTGAAAACTCGTATAAAAATCTTTTTTAAGCTTATTTGAAAAGAAAAGTGCTTTTGCATTGACAGCTCAAGCAATGAGCACTAAAATCGCGGACCTTCATAGAAAGATCATTTTTTGGAGTTTCAATATGAAACGTACATTCCAACCATCTGAATTAAAGCGTAAGCGTGTTCATGGTTTCCGTGCTCGTATGGCTACTAAAGCTGGTCGTCAAGTATTAGCTCGCCGTCGTGCAAAAGGTCGTCATAGCTTAACTGTTTAATCAGTTACGCTAAGACGATTTTGGGTGTTATGACAAAACTTTATAGTTTTGGTACAGAGTTGCGATTACGCTGTGCCGCCGATTATAAAGGTGTGTTTGATGGTGCGCTTTTTAAAGTGCATCAGCCCCATTTCTTATTTCTTGCAAAACATTCCGAACTGCCAAATAGCCGTTTGGGTTTAGTTGTTGCTAAGAAGAAAGTGCGCCGAGCACACGAACGAAATAGAGTAAAACGACTTGCTCGCGAAAGTTTTCGCCTGCATCAACAGCAATTAGATGACTTAGACATTGTAATCATGCCAAAAATAGGTGTGGAAGCAGTGCCTAATGCAGAATTGCATCAGCAATTACAATTTGCTTGGCAAAAACTGAACCGTCTTGCCAAAAAGCATACAAAAATAGCCCCCTCCCCACAAAAGTAGAGTAGGCCAATGGTACGTTTACTACATTGGTTGATACGTTTCTATCAGATTGCGATCAGTCCTTTATTGGGACCGCGCTGTCGTTATATTCCAACTTGTTCTCAATATTCCTTGGAAGCAGTCCAGATACATGGGACTGGACGTGGAGTGTGGCTGGCTACTAAGCGTATTTGCCGTTGTCATCCGTGGGGGGGCTCGGGATATGATCCTGTTCCCTCTAAAGCGATTCGTTTTATTTCATTTCAGCAAATAGATTCTCAAACGCTTCACGTTGCTGTACCCTTTCGTGATCGTTTATTGAACCAAAATCACTCTCACCACTTGGGGTAATACATATGCAACAATGGGCCAGGATTGCAATTCTCGGAGCCATGTTTGTTGTCGCATATTTGCTCATTTTGGCGTGGCAAAAAGATTATGGAAATGCTGAAACCAAACCGCAGCCAGAAACTGCTGTTGTTTCGCATGACGTATCTGCAGATTTGCCAAATGCTCAGACGGCTACTGTTGCCTCTGATCTGCCACAAGCGAATATGCCAGCGCAGCAAGCCACGGATGCCACAGCACCTGTAAGTCAGCAGCTTATTTCAGTACAAACTGACCTTTATCATCTTTGGATCAATCCGAAAGGTGGTGATATTGTTCGTGTTGAATTACTCAATCATGACAAAAACAAGGACAGCGATGAACCGTTCGTGATGCTGGAAAGCGATGCGAAACGTACTTATGTCGCTCAGTCTGGTCTGATCGGTCTAAATGGACCGGACAGCAGCCGTAACGGCCGTCCGACGTATGAGCTGGAAAAAACCGCTTATACCTTGGCAGACGCGAAAGCAACCAAATCTAAAGAGGGTGAAAACCTTAAAGTCTTGTCTGTACCGTTGGTATTTAAAACCGCGGATGGTGTCGAGATTATCAAAACCTTCAATTTCACTGAAGGTGAATATCCGGTTGTTGTGAACCACAAAGTGGTGAACCGCAGTGCTCAGACCTGGCAAGGTCAGATGTTTGGCCAGATCAAACGTGATAATTCAGAAGATCCGGGTAAATCAGACCAGGGTATTTTCACGCTAGGGACTTTCCTGGGCGGTGCCTGGGGTACGCCAGACGAGCAGTACAACAAGCTTAAATTTGACAACTTTGTTGAAGAAAAAGTCAGTACTGAAGCGACAGGTGGCTGGGTTGCCATGGTACAGCACTACTTTGTCAGTGCTTGGGTACCAGGTAATCTGAAGTTGACTCAGGGTAATGGTGAAGCGTATAGCGCCAAGCTTGAATCACGTAAATCAACCGATAACATGAACATTATTGGTTTTACTTCTCCAACCTTTAATGTGCCTGCAGGTACTGTGGCCGAGATTGATGCGACCTTCTATTCAGGTCCAAAAATCCAGTCAGAATTGAAGGATTTGGCCACAGGTTTAAACCAAACAGTCGATTATGGCTGGTTATGGCCAATTGCGAAGCTCTTGTTCGTGGGTCTGGAATTCTTCCATGGTTTAGTGGGTAACTGGGGCTGGGCAATTATTCTATTGACCATTCTGGTGAAACTGATTCTGTGGCCATTGTCGTCGAAGAGCTACCGCTCAATGGCGAAAATGCGTGTGATTGCTCCAGAAATGCAGCGTATGAAAGAAGAGTTTGGTGAAGACCGTATGCGCTTCTCTCAGGAAATGATGGCACTGTATAAACGTGAACAGGTCAATCCGCTTGCAGGCTGTTTACCGCTGTTATTACAAATGCCAATCTTCCTGGCTTTGTACTGGGTATTGATGGAATCGGTTGAACTGCGTCATGCGCCATGGATGCTCTGGATTCAGGATTTATCCTCAATGGATCCATGGTTTATCCTGCCATTGTTAATGGGTCTGACGATGTATATTCAACAGTCCTTAAATCCACAACCCACTGATCCAATGCAAGCTAAAGTCTTCAAGATTATGCCGGTGATTTTTACCGTATTCTTGCTGTTCTTCCCTGCGGGCTTGGTTCTATACTGGATTGTGAACAACTTGATCACCATCCTGCAACAAGGTTTGATTAACAAGTCTGTTGCTAAAGAACGTGCCAAACGTGATGAAGCAACGCCAGTCAACTAAGTTGTAATGACGGGCTGAATAAATCCGCTTAAGATGATACTCTTAGGCGGATTTTTTTTGGCTGAACTTTTGGATTTTTTAGGTGAATTTTATGCTCAACCGAACCACGACTATTGCTGCGATTGCAACGCCACCAGGACGTGGCGGCGTTGGGGTGATTCGCCTATCGGGTCCAAAATCCTATGAAATTGCCGAAGCACTCACAAAACAACCCCTTGCCGGTGCACGCTATGCTGCCTTTCGTAAGTTTTACGATACCGCTGGTGAAATTATGGATGAAGGCCTAGCCATTTGCTTCCCGAATCCGCATTCTTTTACCGGCGAGGATGTGGTGGAGTTACAAGGTCATGGCGGTCCTGTGATTCAAAATGCCTTGCTTGCACGTTTGCTGGAACTGGGTGCGATTGCTGCCAAAGCCGGTGAGTTTTCCATGCGTGCCTTTGAAAATGGCAAGATGGACTTGGTACAGGCTGAAGCCATTGCTGACCTGATTGATGCCACCTCACAAGCAGCTGCGCGTTCTGCGGTTCGTTCCCTGCAAGGTGCATTTTCGACCAAAGTCAATACGGTGCTTGAGCAGCTGGTACATTTACGTTTGCACGTGGAAGCCGCAATTGATTTTCCAGAAGAGGAAATTGACTTTCTGGCTGATGGCAAGATTCTGAATCTGCTCGATGGTGTGGCGACTGCGGTCACGCAAGTTCAGCAATCAGCACGTCAAGGTCAGTTATTGCGTGAAGGTTTGCAAGTGGTGATTGCCGGTAAACCGAATGCCGGTAAATCTTCATTACTGAATGCGCTGGCCGGGATCGAGCGTGCGATTGTGACCGATATTGCGGGTACAACCCGTGATGTTTTACATGAAAAAATCACCTTAAATGGCTTGCCAATTACCCTGACGGATACCGCAGGCTTGCGTGAGACTGGGGATATTGTCGAAAAAGAAGGGATTCGCCGTGCAATCAAGGAAATCGAACAGGCCGATTTGTTACTGCTGGTCTATGACCTAAGTCAAGGTGAAGATCCACTGCAACTGGCCCAAGAATATTTTGCTGAACATATTGAAGCAAAACGCCTGATGCTGATTGGGAATAAGTGTGATCTGACTGGTGCTGAAGCTGCAATTGCTGATTTGAATGGTTTCCGGCATATCGCAGTCTCTGCCAAGCAGGAAACTGGTGTGCAAGCGCTCATAGAGGCGATTACAGCGCATGCAGGCTTCCAGCCTGAAGAAGATACCTTTATTGCGCGTACCCGTCATTTAGACGCAATGAAACGCACTCAACTGTATTTGGCTGAAGCACGTGAACAATTGGTGGTGTACAACGCCGGTGAACTGGTGGCGGAGTCCTTACGTCTAGCCCAGAATGCACTGGGGGAAATTACTGGTGACTTTAGTGCCGATGATCTGCTTGGAAAAATTTTCGGTTCGTTTTGTATTGGAAAGTAAGCAAAAAATTATGCATAAATAGCCCTCATCAGAGGAATGCCAGTCAGTTAAAAAATTGACTAGTATTTTCTTTTTTAAATTCATGATCATATTTGACAAGTAGAAAAGTCATCCGCAACTGTTTGAGGCAGGACTAGATTTAAAAATGATTGTTTCTGCGACAAATTTACTAGTCGATGGTGGCTGACGAGTTTTGCGGTGAGGAGTGTTGCTCCGCAAGATGCCTTCCTTGCGAAGCCTTGCTTCTCATTTGGGCGAAACCAAAGTAACAAATTATTTTCAAGTATTTGATTTATAAGGTGAAGACTCCGTCATGAACGACTAAAAAGTTAAAGAGTCTATTTCTAAACTCCTTAACTGATCAGCATTACCTCATCAGAGGGCTATTTTAAGCTTTTACACTGAGCTTCTGGTGGCATAACCAGAGCACGACACATAAAGCACTCATCGCCACACAGAAGCTGATCACAGCGAAATTTAATCCAAAATGGTCGGCCAAGTAACCCACCGCAAGAATCGGCACAATGGTGCCCAAATAGCCAATAAACAAGTAGGTCGACATCACCGCGGCCCGGTTTTGCAAAGTGGTTATAGCATGAATTATGCCAAAAGCCCCCATCAGGGCAAAACCATGCCCAATACCAAATAAGAGATCGCTCACGAAGAATAAGAAACTTGCCTTAAGCAATATACACAATGCAAGGCTGAGCAGGCTAATCAGCATCATGACCAAGCCGATATTCAGACATTTTTTTGCAGCGACCGCTTTGGCCAGGTATTGCACCACTGCAGATACCAGCAGAATACAGGTAATGGCGGTACCACTTACTAAAGGACCATGCCACGGTAAAATATCTTGCACAAAAGAAGGCGAAAGTGAGGCAAATAAACTAAAGGCAGCAAAGGCACTAAATGCAGTGAACCCAATGATCATAAATACAGCATGATATTGAGCCTCAGGACGCTGTAATTTGGGGGCGATACTAAAGGGCTGACGCTCAAAAGCAGGCACTTTTAACCAGAATAAGCCGATAAAACAAAGCACTGCTCCAACAATAATCGGAATATAGGGAGTCACCAGCGGGGCTTGAGAAAACTGCGCAATGACTCCCCCGATAAACGGACCCAGACCAAAGCCAATCGCAGTCAAAATAGAGACCCATTGCGGCGCAAGCTGCTTATGACTCTCCGGAATGGTCTGCATCATGCCAAGCATGGCAGAAGTCGTCATCAAACCAGAGGCAATCCCGATAATGAAACGGCCCAAAGATAAAATCAGGGCATTATTGGCAAAGACCGAAATAATCAAACCCAGACTAATAAACACGAGGCCAATTTGTAGAGTTTTTAAAAAGCCAATGCTATTGCTGGTGCGCCCCAGAAACAATAAGGTGCCCAGACAGCCAAACATATAGGCGACAAAAATATAGGTAATCTGGCTTGGGGATAAATTCCAGAGTTGTTGATAAATCGGATAGAGTGGACTCGCCAAAGCAGTACCAATCGTTCCCATGATTAAAGCCAGGCTGACCATCCAGAAGGGTCGCCAAGTGGTTATTGTTGTCATGAACATGCCGTTATAGTGTTGATCCTTGGCCAATCCATGTCAGGGCATAGCGAAGAAAAAGAAAAGTATATGCAGTGTAGAGCGGGCCAAGAAACATGGTCAAGGGCGAATCAGTAAAATATTTTAAATCAAATAGATATGTTTATATGGATTTCAATAAAATAATATATTGTTTTATAAGATATGAAATCTTAACCACAATGTAATCTCATGCAAGAATTTATTTTTGTCCGTCATTTAAGCTTCTTTTATCGCTTCTGTTCCACGTGAAACATAATGCAGTGATTAAACTTGGAATAAACAGTAACATAAATCCGTGGGTAATTTAAAAGCAGACCCATTAGAATCGAAGCATATTTTTATCTGATTCATGTAGAACATTCATGTTAAAAAAAACACTGATTATTGCTTTAAGTACATTTGTTTCAAGCTTCGCATTCGCTAATATTGATATGGTAAAAGCCAATCTGGCAAAGAATAGCCCCAATTTAAAAATCGAAAATATCCAGACCACGGAAATGAAGGGCATCTACAGTGGTTTTATGCAGGGTCAAGTGGTTTATCTGAATGAAGATGCCCAGCATCTGATTGCCGGGTCGATGTTGCGGATTCAGGATCAGCATAATCTGACCCGTGATTTGATACTAAAACAGAACAGTGTTGACTGGAAAAAATTGCCGCTTCAAGATGCTGTGAAAAGTGTAAGAGGTACGGGGAAACGTCAGATTGCGATCTTTTCTGACCCAAATTGCCCGTATTGTAAACAGCTTGAAGTAGAGTTGAAAAAACTCAAGGATGTGACGATTTATACTTTTATTCTGCCTTTAAAGCCACAATCGGTTGCGCCTTCAAAACAGGTGTATTGCGCGTCTAATCCTGCTCAGGCTTGGGAAGATCTGATCACTCAAGGTAGCCTGCCAAAATCGAAAAAAAGTTGTGCCAATCCGATTGAGCGCAATAAAAAACTGGCCCAGTCTTTGGGTGTGAATGGGACACCAGCAATTATTTTCTCGAATGGTTTTAAAGTCATGGGGGCCTATCCGGCAGAACAGATCGAACAGATTTTTAAGGAATTTTCACTATAAAGTTGAGAGATATACAAGAGCAAAAAGCACCCGACTGGGTGCTTTTACTGGAACTGCTCAGATTGAGCCAGAACCGCTTAGACCGTACGGCGTTTGGTCAGCATGTTATAAATAAACAGAATAATCACCGCACCGATCACGGAAGCAATCAGACCTGCCGCAGAATCTGCCGAATAAAGACCGAGCATACGACCAGCAAATGTAGCCAATAAGGAACCGGCAATACCTAACAGGGTCGTCATGATAAAGCCTGCCTTGTCATTACCCGGATGAATTGCACGTGCAATCAGACCCGCGATAAAACCAATGACAATCGCAACAATAATTGTCCACATAGGTATGCTCCTTATTATCATGTCTTTGTTTTT
This sequence comes from Acinetobacter sp. YH12208, assembly GCF_013418055.1. Classification (NCBI taxonomy): domain Bacteria; kingdom Pseudomonadati; phylum Pseudomonadota; class Gammaproteobacteria; order Moraxellales; family Moraxellaceae; genus Acinetobacter; species Acinetobacter sp. YH12208. The sequence goes on along the minus strand of NZ_VPCT01000018.1, from coordinate 16,927 downwards.
ACATCATGTTTAATTATCTTGAAACAGAATAGAAAGCAAAAAAAGTTGAATCCTGAAACGAGATGTTATTTTTTGTTCCTATTTTTCTGTCTATTTGAGACATAAAAAAAGTGGCCTAAGCCACTTTTTTAAATAAACTTTAAAGACCGATTTCACCAATAAATGGCAGATGACGATACTTCTGGTCATAGTCCAGACCATAACCTACGATAAATTTATCTTCAACTTCAAAGCCCAAAAATTCGACCTTTAAATCGATTTCACGACGTGATGGTTTACTTACCAAAGTACACAGTTGAATCGAGTTTGGTTGGCGGGTTTGCAGGATTTCCAGCACCTTGCTCAAGGTATTTCCCGAGTCAATAATATCTTCAACCACCAACACGTCTTTGCCACGGATTTCGCCGTCTAAATCTTTCAGAATTTTTACATCACGCGAAGATAAGGTGCCACCGCCATAACTGGATACCGTCATGAAATCCAGTTCATGGGGTTTGGAAATCACCCGACACAAATCGGCCATAAAAATCACTGAACCACGTAATAAACCGATGAGCACAAGGTCTTTGTCACTATGGGCATAGTGTGCATCGATTTGAGCACCAAGCTCTTTGACTTTAGCTTGAATTTCTTCAGCGGAAATCATTACGCTCATTTGAACGGTCATGGGTAGATACCTAAAAAGTAAAAATAGCAAAATAAAAAAGGTGTTGACCTGCAACACCTGAATACACTGTAATTTTAATACATCCCTACTGCAGATGCACCTGTTTTGCATGCTGTAAATGTAATCATTTCTTTGCTGCCTGCGAATCCCTGCGCAGGATGAAAGTACAGGTCAGCAACATGGCAGAGACGATCAGCCAGCGATGGCGGTGCTGGGTTTTAGTTGTCTGAGCGGGTACATCGTGCTTTGACATAGACAGCTTCTCCGTAGACATAGGTCACTGCAATATTACGGTCATCGCCGAGCATGGTCAGTGCAAAAAATGCATCTTCAATATTTTTTGCTCTGCTTTGGCGTAACTGCTGTAAAGCGGTGGCATTTAGATCCAGCACCACAAAGTCCGCCTCCTTGCCGATATTAAAGTTCCCCAAACGATCGTCCAGACTTAAGGCTTTAGCACCGCCTAAGGTGGCATGATACAAGGCTTCAAAAGCAGAGAGTTTTTCTCCCTGCAATTGCTGCACTTTGTAGGCTTCATTTAAGGTCTGTAGCTGGTTAAACGAGGTGCCTGCCCCGATGTCGGTACCCAGACCAACTTTCACCTGCTTGTCCCACGCTTTCTTTAATGGGAATAAACCACTGCCCAGAAACAGGTTTGAGGTCGGACAAAAGGCAATCGCTGAATTGGTCTGCTGCATGCAATCCCACTCCTGCTCTTCCAGGTGTACACAATGTGCAAACACTGATTTTGCACCGGTTAAACCATAGTGATGATAGACATCCAGGTAGCCTTTACGTTCCGGAAATAACTCTTTGACCCAGGCAATTTCATTTTTATTTTCACTTAAATGGGTATGTACATAGACATCTGGATATTCGGCTTTGAGCTGACCTGCTTTTTCAAGTTGTTCATTGGTGGACGTCGGGGCAAAGCGAGGGGTAATGGCATACAGGTTACGGCCCTGCCCATGCCATTTTTCAATCAGCGCTTTAGAATCGGTATAAGCGCTTTCTGCTATATCTGTCAGCGCTTCCGGTGCATGTCGGTCCATCAAGATTTTACCGGCGATCAGACGCATATTTCTGCGGCTCGCCGCTGTAAACAAAGCATCTACTGATTCAGGATGTACGGTACAGAAGACCAGTGCCGTGGTGGTGCCATTTTTAAGCAATTCCTGCACAAAAAATTCGGCGATTTTTTCGCTATAGGCTGTATCTGCAAACTGGATTTCTGTTGGAAAAGTATAGGTATTTAACCATTCCAGCAGTTGTTCGCCATAGGCCCCGACCATCTCGGTTTGCGGGAAATGAATATGGGTATCGATCAATCCCGGCACAATCAGCTGTTCAGGATAATGGGCGACCTGGATATTTTCAGCTAGATGTTTCTGCCCTTCATCCCAGCTGCCAAACCATTGAATCTTGCCATCTTGCATGATGATCAGACCATCTTCTACATAGCGCACCTGGTCATCAATCTCATGTGCCTGGGCAACTGTATGCTGGATATCAAGGAAACGACCGCGGACTGCCGTTGTTGCAATCTGAGAAGACATGTTAAAACCTGTGCTTTTAATTTTTTCAATAGATTGTAACCCACTTCAGTAGATTTATAACGTGATCATGCTGACTTCATTTGCCTGAGTTAAGTCGAAGCTGTGGTAAGGCAGTCGAGCAATAAAAAAAGTCCGCTCATGATTGAACGGACTTTTTTGACGCTAAAGATGATCGTCTATACAGTTATTAGAGCGTGGTTTGGTTATGTTTTTTACTGTGGCGAATCGACAGGATCGCCGTGATCGTCAAGACAATCACAATAAAGCTCAGTGAAATCCAGATTGGCATATGGAATACATCCAGCATCAGCATTTTAAAGCCGATAAAGACCAGAATAATCCCGAGGCCATAGGGCAGATAATGCATTTTTGATGCGGCACCCGATAACAGGAAGAACATCGCGCGCAGACCCAAAATCGCCATCAGGTTAGCAGTCAGTACAATGAAGGGATCGGTGGTCACAGCGAAAATTGCCGGAATAGAATCGACCGCAAAGATCACATCCGAGGCTTCGACCAGAATCAAAACCAGGAATAACGGCGTTGCCCACAGTAAACCATCTTTACGGATAAAGAATTTGTCAGCTTCAAGTTGCGGGGTAATCCGCATACGTTTACGCAGCCATTTCAGAATCGCCATATCTTCAATATTGCTTTCTTCTTCATCCTGACCACGCAGGAATTTAAAGCCGGTATACACCAGGAAGGCACCGAAGATATATAAAATCCATGAGAATTCCTGAACGAACCAGGCGCCAATAAAAATAAAGATGGTTCTGAGGACAATCGCACCGAGTACACCGTAGAGCAGCAATTTACGTTGCAGCGCGGGTGGAATGGCGAAAGCAGCGAAGATCATCAGCCAGACAAAGACGTTATCAATTGCCAGGGATTTTTCCAGCAGATAACCAGCGAAGTATTCCATGACCTTGGCATTGGCAATTGCAGTACCTGCGGTCTGCTCCAGATAGAGCCATAAACCACCACCAAATAAAGTCGCGACACTGACCCAGGCAATACTCCAGTAGGCCGCAGTCCGGACTTTGACCTCCTGACCATGCTGATGTTTAAAGCCGACGAAATCGATGATCAGCATGACTGCGACAATCGCGAAAAAGACAAGATACAGCCACAGCGTACCAATTGTTTCCATGTGAATTCTCCACATCTGACAATCGGCCATAAAAAAACCTTGACCTGTTGTCAGATGAAAAACATCTATACCAACATGATCAAGGTCTTGCCTACATCTTAGTGTTACACTTCTCAGTGAAAGTGTCGCAGTAAGATGCTCAGATACCGACTTTTTGCAAAGTGTAATGACGATATTCTGACACGTTGAACAATCTGAACTACAATTGCTAAACGTTTGGAGGAGGCTACTCCCCTTGTTCAAACGAAATTCTGTTTGAGCAAATGCTCAATATGCAGAAGCATGACAGATTTTTATTAAGACTACAATTTCATTTACAAAAATGCATGATTCAAGCTATTTTTTGAGCAATAAAATCCGGACGGCGAATTAAATATAACGTGATGAGAAAACCCAGACTGGCCAAGATGGCCCCGAGCCAGCCAATACTGTGCAAGCCGATCTGTGCCGTTGCGATCCCACCGAGTAAAGCGCCAGCACCAATTCCAATATTATACAGGCCAGAATAAATCGCCATGGCCACGTCGGTGGCATCGGAGGCCAGATTTAAGGTCTTGGCTTGTAAGGCCAGACTGAAACCAATAATACTGACGCCCCAGAGTAAAGCCAGGGTATTTAACTGCAAGACATTGCTGGACAACGGCAGCAATAATAGCAACGAGATAGCCAGTCCAAGTGTGAACAGTGGAATAGTAAGTTTGGGAAAATGTGGTGCAAAACGGCCAAATAGATAAGAGCCGATTAAACCTGCCCCACCATAGACCAGCAATAAAGTCGTGGTCTGTACAGAACTGAGCTGGGCAATATTCAGTGAAAATGGCTCGATATAACTATAGGCGGTGAATTGTGCACTAATTACAATGACCGTCAGGGCAAATACCAGCATCAGGCTTGGACGTTTTAACAAGGTTTTCAAGCTGCTGAGTGAACCTGAATTGACACTCGGTAATAAGGGCAAGGTTTTGGCCAGTAGCAGGCAGACCACGCTGGCGACGATGGCAATCAAGGCAAAACTATTGCGCCAGCCATAGGCCTCCCCGATCATGCGACCAAAGGGAATTCCCAGAACCATGGCCATGGCAGTACCTGTGGCCAATAAACCCAAGGCTTGAAATTCTTTGCCTGCTGGTGCGACACGTACTGCAAGCGAAGCGGTAATTGACCAAAACAGCGCGTGCGCTACTGCAATCCCGATCCGGCTAAATACCAGAACACTGAAACTCCAGGCAAAATAAGACAGCACATGACTGGAAATGAAGACCGCAAATAAAACCATCAACAAGAAACGTCGTTCAATGTTTTTGGTCAGTAGCATCATCGGTAAAGACAATAAAGCCACGACCCAGGCATAAATGGTCAGCATCAACCCGACCTGAGTCGCCGACATGTCAAAACTTGCACCAATATCACTGAGTAAGGCCACGGGAATAAATTCGGTGGTGTTGAAAATAAAGGCGGCACTGGCTAACGCAATTACGCAGATCCATTGACGTCTTACCGAGGAGCTAAAAGAAGGGCTGGACATAAATATCTGGCTTAAACAACAGACAGGCAGTTTAAACCTGTTCATTGCACGGTGATATCAGGAAAGAGCACAGATTCACAATCGTTTAAAGAAATCGAACAATATGCGACTGAAAAATATGTCAGTCTGGATTAAAAATACGGAGTTTAGAGGATGTTGATTGAGCATCAGCAACAAGGCAGTCAAGGTCAATGGTTTGTCGAGCCAAATGAAAAGCGTCTGGCCGAAATGAGCTATTTCTGGAAAGATGAGGATCGACTGGTGATTGAACATACCTGGGTCGATGACAGTTTGCGTGGACAGCATGTCGGACATTATCTGGTCGAAGCAGCGGTCAAGTTTGCCCGTGAGCAAGGGGTCAAGATTATTCCGGAATGCCCTTTTGCTCAATCGGTATTTGAGCGTGATCCTAATTTCAGCGATGTGTTAAGCAGTTAAAAATGAAAATAAAGGTGGAGATCTATGCAGATTCAATATCAAGATTCAAAACGCGGTGGTGTATTTTTTATGGAAGATAAAGGTCGACGTCTGGCCGAGATTACCTATCAATGGCGGGAAGCCTCGGTGATTATTGCAGATCATACCTGGGTCGATCATTCCTTGCGTGGTCAGGGCGTTGCCCGAAAAATGCTGGATGTGCTGGTCGATTTTGCCCGTGAAAAAAGTTTAACCATCATTCCGCAATGTTCCTATGTGGATGTGATGTTTAAGCGTGACCAAAGTTTATCTGATGTCGCGGCCTCTTCTACTTAATCATTTAGATCGATTTGCCAAGAGCAAAACGGCCTAATGAGCTTTCAATACAAGCTGATAAGTAGTGCGGTGATATGCCCTATTTTTCACTCCAGCTACAAATAAAAAAAGTCCGCCAAGCGGACTTTTTACTTTCCCGCATTAATTGAGTTCGATCATCACTTTCAAGGCCTTTTCATCGGCTGCATGCTTGAACACATCATAAGCTTTTTCAAATTCATTAAATTTAAAGTGATGGGTCGCCAGTTTTTCCAGCGGTAATTTACCGGAACAGCAGGTTTTGAGCAGCATAGCAGTGGTATTGGCATTGACCAGTCCGGTGGTGATGGTCAGGTTTTTAATCCAGAGTTTATTCAGTTCAAAATTAACTGATTTGCCATGTACGCCGACATTGGCAATATGTCCACCCTCTTTGACTACATGCTGGCAGATATTCCAGGTCGCCTCCAGACCAACCGCTTCAATGGCACAATCGACCCCTCGCCCATCCGTCAGCTCCAGCACACGTTGTATGGCATCTTCTTTCGCGGAGTTAATGCTATGCGTCGCTCCCACTGTTTTGGCGAACTCGAGTCGGTTGTCATCGACATCGACCATGATGATGTTGGCCGGTGAATAGAATTGAGCGGTCAGCAGGCAGCTCATGCCGATCGGGCCGGCACCGACAATCACCACATTATCTCCGGGTTTGACATCGCCATATTGCACACCAATTTCATGTGATGTCGGCAAGATATCCGACAGGAACACAGCGACATCTTCATTTAACCCTTCAGGTAAATGATAAAGAGAAGTATCCGCAAACGGCGTGCGTACATATTCGGCATGAGTACCATCAATCATATAGCCCATGATCCAGCCGCCTTCATTGCGACAATGTGCATACAGCTGTTTCTGACAGTTTTCACAGGTTCCACAGCGGCTGACACAGGAAATAATCACCCGGTCGCCTTTTTTGAAGTTTTGAACGGCAGAACCGACTTCTTCTACAATACCAATGCCTTCATGACCTAAAATACGGCCATTAAAACTGCCCTGTTTGCGTGTGGCTTGCTGTTCAATTTCCGGGTTTTTACCTTTCCAGATCCCGAGGTCTGTACCACAAATAGTGACTTTAGTGAGTTTGATAACCGCATCGCTGGGATGCAAAATAGTGGGAATGGGACGGTCTTCAAACCGGATGTCGTTTTTGCCGTAATAGACCATGGCTTTCATTGTTGTCATGACACATCTCCTGAAGGAGTGAGGAATGAGAATGACCTGATTCTGATCTGGCTGTCAGGTCTATAAATACCTGTGTTCTTCTCGATTGTGCCTTGAGTGATGTGCTGCTGCAATCTATCTCGCGTTCAGATTGCAACAAAACATCATGCGTAATGGCTGATGAGTGATCGGCATTTTAGGCCAATTTGACATCATGCAATGCAAAGGTCAAAACAGCCATTCTCTCTTGATTGCTAAAACAACTGCCCTGAAAAAAGAAGCCCGCATCGCGGGCTTCTTTTTTCACATACTTATCCACGCATCTATTTTATGCGTTTAAAGCACTGATCAATTTCTGATGTAAACCACCAAAACCGCCATTTGACATAATCACTACGGCATCGCCCTCACCTGCCTCTGCTACCACGGTCTGAATGATGTCATCCAGTGTGCGTGCAATTTTGGCTTTATTTGGCGCACCATTAATGACCGGTTGCAGATCCCAGTCCAGTCCTTCCGGTTGATACCAGATTACTGCATCGGCCAGACGTGCTGAATGAGCCAGACCCTCTTTATGACTGCCCATACGCATGGTATTGGAGCGTGGTTCAATAATTGCCCAGAGTTTGCGTTCACCCAGTCGTTTGCGCGCACCCTCCAAGGTCGTATCAATCGCTGTGGGATGATGGGCGAAATCATCATAAACCTCAATACCACGGACTGTGCCTAATAGTTCCATACGGCGTTTTACCCCACCGAAATTAGATAAAGCTTCACAGGCGGTTTCAATGGAGACGCCGACATGCTCGGCAGCGGCAATCGTCGCGAGCGCATTGGCCACCGAATGCTGTCCGGTCATGCTCCACTGCACTTCACCTTTCACCACACCGTGTTGCAAGACTTTAAAGTGAGAACCATCTGTCGATAACTGTTCGGCATACAGTTCAGATTTTTCATTGGCATCCAGACTGGTGCGCACCACCGGTGTCCAGCAACCCTGCTCTAGTACTTCATCGATATTGCTTTCGGTAATCGGCGCAATGATTCGGCCTTCGCTTGGAATAGTACGAACTAAATGATGGAACTGTTTTTGAATTGCAGCCAGATCATCAAAGATATCAGCATGGTCAAATTCAAGGTTATTTAAAATCGCCGTTTTTGGATGGTAATGCACAAACTTGGAACGCTTGTCGAAGAAAGCCGAATCGTATTCATCCGCCTCGACACAGAAATATTTGCCGCCACCGAGACGTGCACTCTCACTAAAACCCAGTGGCACACCACCAATCAGGAAGCCTGGCTCTAAACCGGCTTGATCCAGCACCCAGGCCAGCATGGTTGTGGTGGTGGTTTTGCCATGTGTACCCGCAACCCCCAATACATGTTTGCCTTGCAGAACATGATCTGCCAGGAACTGTGGGCCTGAAATATAAGGCAAGCCTTCATTCAGCATATATTCTACTGCATCAATACCACGCTTCATGGCATTGCCGACAATGATCAGGTCCGGATGTGGCTGCAAGTGACTACGCTCATAACCCTGCATCAAGCTGATGCCTGCATTTTCAAGTTGGGTCGACATCGGTGGATAGACGTTCAAATCTGAACCTGTCACCTTGTGGCCCAGATCGCGTGCAAGGAGCGCCAGCGATCCCATAAAAGTGCCACAAATACCCAAAATATGCAGATGCATCTACTTCACTCCGTTCCTGTCTGACCCATCACCTTATATTGGTGCGGTTATCATGATTTATTCAATTTGCAAGCAACGATAGCAAGGCTTACACGGAAAAGATAGTCAAAGTTCAAGCATTGCTGCGGGAATTTTTAAATCCTGTTTCACGGATAAATTCAGAGAAAATTTCAAATTTAGAGAATATCTTTTTGCAAAATAAATCGTAGAATAAACCCGATCTTTTTGCAGAGTACATGCCGATGTTACCGGCTTTATTTCTTCTGGTGATTGCCAATTGCTTTATGACCTTGGCATGGTATGGGCATTTAAAATTTTTACCGCATGATGCGCCGTTGTGGCAGGCAATTTTATTCAGCTGGATGATTGCCCTGTTTGAATATAGCCTGATGATTCCGGCCACCCGATTACTGGCACAGCAGGGACTGGCCGTGGGGCAAATGAAAATCACTCAGGAAGTGGTGACCTTGCTGGTCTTTGTGCCTTTTATGATTTTCATGTTTAAGCAGCCCTTTAAACTGGATTATCTCTGGGCAGCCTTGTGTCTGTGCGGATGTGTGTATTTTGTCTTCAGAACTTCCTGATCGAAAGCTTTGCAGACTACAGGCCTATTTTTATTCCAGTTTTTAATATTCTGCCAAAAAAATAAGAAAAATCGAACCTTGCTTTGACCGTTAAATTTTATGAAGCCGAAAAATCAGTCTATAATAAGCACCTCCTATTAAAGCTTGGCTCTCTCGTCGAGATTTATTTTTTGTTACTTTAATCTCTGGAAAATTTGCAATGAATGCGGCTGCTGCACAAGATGCTCCTCTAGTAGGAATTATCATGGGTTCTCAATCAGATTGGGCAACTCTCGAACATACTGCCAACATGCTCAAGCAGCTTGGTGTCCCATTTGAAGCTGAAGTCGTTTCTGCACACCGTACTCCTGACCGTTTATTTGAATATGCTGAACAGGCGCGTGATCGTGGCATTCAGGTGATTATTGCCGGTGCTGGTGGTGCTGCGCATTTGCCGGGCATGTGTGCGGCAAAGACTGATCTTCCAGTCTTGGGTGTGCCAGTCAAATCATCCATTTTAAACGGCGTCGATTCTTTGCTTTCAATTGTACAAATGCCAGCAGGTATTGCGGTGGGTACGCTTGCGATTGGCCCTGCCGGTGCAACCAATGCAGCCATTATGGCAGCGCAAATTTTAGGTCTGACCCGCCCTGATATCGCGAAAAATGTTGCAGATTTCCGTGCGGCACAAACAGATAAAGTGGCAAGCAATAACATTCCTGGTCAAAACTAAAACCAAGCTTCATACGGGACAGACATCATGGATAAAACCATCGGTATTTTTGGCGGCGGTCAGCTCGGGCGCATGATGGCGCAAGCGGCATTGCCATTGAATATTCAATGTACTTTCTTTGAAGCAAGTACGGATTGCCCTTCTGCGACACTCGGTCAAGTGATTTCCAGCAAGGCCGAAAATGGTCTACAGGATTTTATTGACAGTGCTGATGTATTCAGTCTGGAATTTGAAAATACCCCGCTTGCAGATGTGGATGTGCTGGTGAAAAATAAAGACCTGCATCCACCACGCCAAGCCTTGGCAATTGCACAGCATCGTCTGTCTGAAAAAGCCCTGTTTGATACGCTCGACATTCCTGTTGCGTCGTATAAAGCAGTGACTGCACTTGAAGGTTTACAGGCTGCTGTGGCTGAACTGGGCTTACCAATCGTATTAAAAACCTCTCGCGGTGGTTACGATGGTAAGGGTCAATTTGTCCTGCGGAGTGCTGATCAAATTGAGCAGGCTTGGGCGGAACTTGGCCCTGCCGGTGAACTGATTGCAGAAAGCTTTGTGACGTTCTCACGTGAAGTGTCGATCATTGCGGTACGTGGTCAAAATGGTGATGTAAAAACCTGGCCCCTGGCTGAAAATCATCATCACAATGGCATTCTGTCGCACTCGATTGTGCCTGCACCGAACAGTGCAGACTTGCAGCCGGTCGCACAGGACTACATCACTCGCCTACTCAATCATCTGAACTATGTGGGCGTCTTGACCCTTGAGCTGTTTGTGACAGACAAAGGCTTATATGCAAACGAGATGGCACCACGTGTGCATAACTCAGGGCACTGGTCGATTGAAGGTGCAGTCTGCTCACAGTTCGAAAACCATATTCGTGCGGTGGCCGGTCTGCCACTGGGTTCAACGGAAGTGATTCGTCCAAGCGTACTGGTGAATATCATCGGACAGCATCCAAAATCTGCAGATGTTCTGGCTTTAGAAGGTGCGCATTTGCATCTGTATAACAAGTCAGAGCGTGAAGGTCGTAAGATTGGTCACATTACCCTGATGCCAACCGACAGTACTCAGCTGACGACTTTATGCCGTCAACTGGCGAAGATTTTACCGAATCCACTGGCATTGAGCGAAGATATGACCATTTAAGCGCTATCTTGCTGATAAAAAAAGCGATCACTTCGGTGGTCGCTTTTTTATTTATCCAGATTCAGGCATGATTGCGCCTCTTCGAAAATGCCTGCCATTTATCGGATCATGATATTTTTCAATTGATTGTAAAATAAACAATTGCGTATACATAAAAGAGTCTAAATGAAGATTCACAGACCACAGAGAAATACTTTGAATTTAAAATATTAAATTTAAAACAGTCTTTGAATTTAAAGTTTAAATGAATTCAAAATATGAATTTAAATTCAAACCGCTACTTTGAATTCAAAGTTTAAATTTAAAAATAAATCAAGCCACCCTGTTTTTAATTCACAAAATAAAACCTTGATAAATATCTGATTAATCCTGTTTATGTTAAGTTATCCACAAAGAAGGTTTTGAATTTAAAGGTTGTTTCCTGGATTTTAAATTTAAATTCAAACAGCGCCGCTGCTTTTGAATTTAAAAACAAGTTGTGGATAAGTTATTTAAATTTAAAACTACAAAATGAATTCAAAAGTGCAGAAATTATGAATTTAAATTTACCTATTTGAGCTTTAATTTTTAGATTGAGCTGCTATGTTAGGAACATAATTCAAAATCTAAATATTCAAGGGTCTTATGCAACGTTTTGCGCTTGTGGTTGGTTCTTTATTCTTGGCTGTTTCTCAGGCAAATGCCGAGCTGATTATTAATGGTCAGCGTGTCGACACGACTACTTTGCCTTCAGCGGCCAGCAGCCCGTCAAATTTCCCTGCCCAGAATAATTTTCAAAACTGTTTGGCGAATTTACGTAGTCAGGCTGTAGCAAAAGGTGTTAGTGCAGGCAGCTATGACCGTTATACGCAAAATTTAACGCCTGATTATTCCGTAATTGAACGTTTAAACTATCAACCGGAATTTTCTACCCCGATTTGGGACTATTTGTCTGGTTTGGTCGATGAAGAGCGGGTTCAGCTCGGCCGGCAAAAATTACAGCAACATCGCGAAGTCTTAAATCGTGTTTCCGCAGCCTATGGCGTGCCTGCAGAAACGATTGTCGCGGTATGGGGTGTAGAAAGTAATTTTGGTGATATTTCCGGTCGCTATCCTTTATTGCAGGCTCTGGGAACATTGAGCTGTGAAGGGCGACGCCAGAGTTATTTCCGTGGTGAGTTTTTTACCACGATGAAACTGTTACAGCGCGGTGATGTACGAGAGGATCAGCTGAAAGGTTCATGGGCTGGAGCTTTTGGTCATACCCAGTTTATGCCATCGACCTATGATGAGCTTGCGGTCGATTTTGATGGCGATGGCCGCCGTGATCTGGTCAGTAGTATTCCGGATGCTTTGGCATCAACCGCCAACTTTTTAAGCAAGCGTGGTTGGCAGACCGGACAGCCTTGGGGCTTTGAAGTAAAAATCCCGCAAGGCATGTCAATCTCAAAAGAAGGCCGTCGCAATAAAAAATCACTGAATAGCTGGATTAGCCGTGGTGTAGTGCGTGCCGATGGTTCCCCTTTAATTCAAGGGAATTTATCAGCATCTTCTCAAGCTGGCTTGCTTGCGCCTGCCGGCCCAAATGGCCCGGTGTTCCTGGTCTTTAGGAACTTTGATGCCATTTATAGCTATAATGCAGCAGAAAGTTATGCCTTGGCGATTGCGCATTTATCTGATCGTTTACAGGGTAAAGGGAGCTTCAGCACATCTTGGCCAACCGATGACGCGGGTACTTCGCGTTCAGAACGTCGCGAGATTCAGCAATTTTTACTAAATCGTGGCTATGACATTGGTGCGGTGGATGGTCTGATCGGTGATAAAACCCGTCAGGCGATTCGTCAGGAACAGCAGCGTTTAGGCTTGAGTCCGACCGGCCGCGCCGGCCAGCAGATTCTGCGTGCGTTCCGTAATGAAAATGCCAAACTGATGATGCAATAAGTAAGATTGAAAATGAAAAAGGTCTGTATAAATGCAGACCTTTTTTTATAACTTTAGATTGCTCTGGTCGGGTTTAAACAGCAGTAATGGTTCCCAGAACACGGTAGCCTAAAGCACCGGTCACCGCTGGCAGGTTACCATTGAGTTGCTTGATAAAACGCATCGCCAGCCAGGCAAAGGCGGTGGCTTCTACCCAGGTCGGACTGAGGCCCAAATCAGCCGTGGTTTGTATGCTCCATTCATGTTTGCGTAAGCGCCAGCGCAGTTGCTCAAGTAAATAAGAATTATAAGCGCCACCACCACACACGAAAACTTGTCCAGTATCCATGCCAGAACGATAAATGGCTTTTTTAATGGCACGAGTAGTGAGCTTTAATAAGGTCGCCTGCACATTTTCCGGGGTATCTTCCAGTTCATCGTATTGCAGGTCATTGCGCCAGTCGGCAATCTGTTCATCCAGCCATTCCAGGTTAAAGTCTTCACGGCCGGTACTTTTAGGCGGTTCTTTAGAGAAAAATTCGTGTGACTGTAAACGATCCAGCAGGCTGCGAATCGGCGTACCATAAGCGGCCCAATTGCCATTTTCATCATAAGGCTGGCCGGTATAACGCGCGCACCAGGCATCCATCAGAATATTGGCCGGCCCTGTATCAAAGCCATAAACATCATCAGGCTTTCCGGCAGGTAACAGGCTGACATTAGCAATCCCGCCCAGATTTAAAATTACCCGGTGAATGCTGTCATGCTGGAAAATATCCTGATGAAAGGCAGGAACCAATGGCGCACCTTGACCGCCCGCCGCCAAATCACGACGACGGAAATCTGAAATCACCGGAATCTGGGTGATTTCGGTAATAATATTGGGGTCACCAATTTGCAGGGTAAAACCATGCTCAGGGCGATGGCGGATGGTCTGACCATGTGAGCCAATGGCTTTAATTTTAGATTTATCTAACTGGTTGTTTTCAATCAGTTGGTTGATACCATGACCAATCATTTCTGCCAAGGCCACATCGGCCTTGCCCATACGGTCAATTTCATTGTCATCGGGCAAAGTCAGTGCCATCAGCTCATGCCGGAGGTCAGGATCGAATGCCAAAGTGAGTGTGGCATGAAGCTGTAAAGGATCAAAAGAAGCAGCAACAATATCGACACCATCCATGCTTGTGCCGGTCATTACCCCAATATAGATCGCTGTCATGGTTATTCTTAAGCCTGCAATATGCTGAAAAAGTGTTAGTATATCGCACAAATTGAGTAACTGATGTATTGGATTTTGTGATGTCAAATTTCCTGCCGGCTGAAGAACAACTTGCCCTCATTCAACGAGGCACCCATGAAATTATTTCTGAAGAAGACCTTCTTAAGAAATTAAAAAAGAATCGTCCATTAAAAATTAAAGCAGGTTTTGACCCAACTGCGCCTGACCTGCACTTAGGTCATACGGTTCTCATCAACAAGTTAAAAGTATTTCAGGATTTGGGCCACGAAGTATTCTTCCTGATCGGTGACTACACGGCGATGATCGGTGATCCAACAGGTAAAAGTGCTACACGTCCACCATTATCACGTGAACAAGTTTTAGAAAATGCAAAAACCTATCAAGAACAAGTGTTTAAAATTCTTGATCCAAACAAAACCAAAGTTGTATTTAACTCGGAATGGTTTGCACAAAAAACCGCGGCTGATTTAATTCAATTGGCATCACAGCAAACTGTGGCGCGTATGTTGGAGCGTGACGACTTTACCAAGCGTTATAACAGTCAACAGCCGATCGCGATTCACGAATTCTTGTATCCATTGGTACAAGGTTATGATTCGGTGGCTTTAGAAGCGGACGTAGAGTTGGGCGGTACAGACCAGACCTTTAACCTGTTGATGGGTCGTACGCTACAAGGTCGTTATGATCAGGAAGCACAAGTGTGTATTACGGTGCCTATTCTTGAAGGTTTAGATGGCGTGAATAAAATGTCTAAATCTTTAGGCAACTATATTGGTGTATTTGATGCGCCAGGTGCGATGTATCAAAAAGTGCTTTCAATGCCGGATGCATTGATTGAGCGTTATTTTGATCTGCTCAGCTTTAAATCAATTGAAGAAATTCAGCAGTTGCTAAAAGAAATTGCTGAAGGCCGTAATCCTCAAGAGGTGAAAAAGATTCTTGCGCTGGAGCTGGTTGAGCGTTTCCACGGAAGTGACGCTGCTGCGCATGCACATAAAGGTGCGGGTAATATCATTACTGAGGGTGAATTACCGGAAGGTACGCCAGAAGTGACTATTTCACGTGGTGAGTTTGGTGGTGAAATCTTTATTACTTCAATTTTACGTGAAGCAGGTTTGACCAAGAATGCGGCCCAAGCCAAAGATGCTTTAGGTCGTGGCGCGGTGAAAGTGGATTGGCACACTGTAGATAGTTCTTATTCGGTTAAGGAAAATCTGACCTTGATCGTTCAGGCCAGCAAAAAAGCGATTGCGAAAGTTACTTTTACCGATTAAAAAATTGATAAGTTATTGAAATAAAAGCAGGCTTCGGTCTGCTTTTTTATTGATGTCCTATATTCATAAAGCAAATAAGCAACTTCAAAAAAAACCCTATAAAAACAAGAGTTAAATTTTCCCAAATTGCTTGCTTTTCGGGTTTATTATCTATAGGATTTATTCATCTAGAGAATTGGTTCAAGGCATCTAGAGGGTGATAATAAGACAACTCCACAATTTATAAGGTCTCTTCCCCAAGAGACTCTTTTTTAAGCTTTAAAGTGAATAACTATAATAATGACATAATGGATCGGGTAAAGATTCAATTCTAAGGAGGAGATTTTGGGAGAGATCTCTTCCTTTTTTATTTGTAGCGATTTCATTCTGAACCTTTAAAATCGCAGGTATTATTTTCTTGGAGGACATTCCACCTAGAATTCATCCTCTAATTAAGTGTTGTTTTGCTAGCTAAAGGGTGGCTGACTATATTGGTTCGCAAAAGACAGCACAATATAAAAAGAAAGCAGAGGGGGTTCGATGTATCGCTATCCAACAGAAAATATTTTTGATGAAGACATTGATTGTATTTTAAGTTTCTTATTTGAATATCAGTCTGCCGAACAAAAACAGCAACGTTATATCCCTGTCTATAACTTATTTATGCAGCTTGATCTGGCTGCGAATTACTATCTATTTTCCCTGATTGAAGAGCGTTTACCGCGACGTGCAAAACTATTCTTTGTTGCTGAAGACTATCAGGGCAAAAAAGACATGATTATAGAAGTCATGCAATACTGGCTTGGGCAGCGCAAGCAGGAAAAGTAACTGAATAGAATTAACCTGCTGATATGTTCTATCTCTATATCTATATAGATAAGCAAGCTTGTGCGGCGTTATAGCCAAAAACCAAAATCATTGAATAATGCCCTATAGCCTAAGATACCGATACGCTTTTATAAGAAGTTTCACTGAAAAAGTGCGGATGAAGCTAGCCAGCCAAAAGGAAAGAATTGTTGGTTTCGCTAATATGTCATGATTTGGTTTTGTTTCTGGGGGTTGAACGAGATAAAAAGCATTATTTAAAGATAAAAAGTAAAAAATCACTACTCTAACTATTATTTTGATCGCTTTTAAGTCTAATTAAATTTTGGCTTATAAAAATAAAATGATGTGTTTAGTGCATTTATTGCATAAAAACGCTTAAAAATTAGATAAAAAAGCGATTTTTTAGGATTTTTTGTAGAAAAAAAAGACATACATGAAAAATATAGTGAATTGGGGGTTGCAATGATTCTGAAATCCTCTAGAATGCACCCATACCGACGAGATAGACGGAAACGAACGAAGCAAATTGCTGAGTTGTTAAGTATATCGAAGTCCAGCTTCTGGCACTGACGAGGTGTTAGAAAGATCATTAAGAGCTTATGAAGAACAACTTGTGTGGATTTTTACTGGTTGATCGATCGAAATTATTTTCATTGATTGATGGTAGAAATGACTCGAAGTTTATTTGAGAAATATTTGTCAGAAAATT
>NZ_VPCT01000017.1:0-50018 GCF_013418055.1 Acinetobacter sp. YH12208 | reverse complement strand
ACTTTTTTGCCAAGCTCAAGCAGTATCGTGCTATTGCCACACGCTATGATAAATTGGCTCAAAACTTCTTATCAGCGATCTACCTGGCTTCAACAATCATTTGGCTTAATTGATGACACGCCCTAGTATTTTGAAATATAAATTAATTAAATA
This sequence comes from Acinetobacter sp. YH12208, assembly GCF_013418055.1. Lineage (NCBI taxonomy): Bacteria > Pseudomonadati > Pseudomonadota > Gammaproteobacteria > Moraxellales > Moraxellaceae > Acinetobacter > Acinetobacter sp. YH12208. Next base: position 49,865 of record NZ_VPCT01000017.1, on the reverse strand, counting down.
TAAAAAAGCCTTGTAGTCTCTCCCAAAACTACAAGGCTTAGCGGCTGTAAGTTTCCTCTTTTTACTTACCTCACTGTAAGTTCGCTGTCTACTGACATTCTTTTTATAATTATACGATTATGCTCAACTTTCCGTGTTGAGTTATTTTGTATGGCCAATCTTCTCAAAAACTGAGTAAAAGCTCTATGCGGCAATTTCTTGAATCCGTGTAAGCTTTTACCTACAAGATCTGATTATTTTTTGCCAATAAACTAGGAGATTGTTCAAGTATTTTTTGACTTAAACCACTTTTACGTGTAGTTCGTACGCATAAGGCTTGTGTAAAAGCGTCACAATCTACCAATAAACTGACCACTTTTTTAGCACGGGTAATTGCAGTATAAATCAACTCTTTACTTAATAGATTTTGCGCATATTGATCCAGCACCACTGCGGTATGTGCAAATTCTGAACCTTGAGATTTGTGAATGGTCAGTGCAAAAGCGGTTTCTATACTCTTTGGCAAACGGGTGGCTAAGACCCATTTTTCCAGACTCGGAAAATAGACTTCAAACTGGCACTGACCAGACTGCTCACGTATAAAACAGATGCCAATATCACCATTGGATAAACCCAGTTGATAATCGTTATAGGTCATCATGACCGGCCGCCCGACATACCAGTTACCCTGCTTCAGTTGACCTTGAGCGGCTAAAAAGCGTTGTTCAATCTGTAGATTGATTTTGAACAAGCCCAGATCACCAGAACGAATCGCAGTTAAAATACGGTAATCATCAAATGATCTCACCACCTGTTGTACATATTGCTCGAAATCATCTAAGCCTTGCTTATTCTTGACAGCCTGTGTATAGGCCTGATAACCATACATCAACTGATCATAATATTGATTCAATGTAGTGGCCGTCTGTTCAGCACTAGGCGCTAAATATTGCAACTGGAGCTGGTCAATCTCAACCCGATCCAAGGTGATGGCTTGTAATTCACTGGCAGTGACAATCTGCTGCTCAAATTTTTGCAGGACATTGGCAGCTTCATGCTGCTGCTGAATAAAATCAGCCATTGCCCCAATCTTGGCCCCTGCTTTAAAACGTCGTGTGGTGATTAAGTTGACCCGATTATCCTGCAAAGTCGCAACCTGTTGCAGATCTGCCAGAACGGTGCCGACATCCACAGAAGCCAACTGGTCTGCATCGCCAAGTAAAATCAGACGTGCCTGAGATGGTACAGCGGCCAGCAACATCTGTGACAGACTTAAATCCAGCATCGAGGCTTCATCGACCACAATTACGTCATAGGGCAAAGGCTGTTTGGCATGAAAACGTGGCTGTCCGCGCGTGCCCAATCCCAATAAACGATGCAGGGTCACGGGTTGTAACTGTTGTAGTGCAGCTATTTCAAACTGCTGCAAAACTTCAGTCTGTAAGGCTTTTTGCAGCGCTTCTTTCATCCGCTGTGCAGCCTTTCCGGTCGGCGCGGCCATGGCAATCCGGATATTCGGCAGCGCATCATATAAAACTGCAATAATATGCGCCAGCGTATAAGTTTTACCGGTTCCCGGCCCGCCAGTAATAATACTGAAGGCTTGCTCTGCCACCATTTGCAGGGCTTTTTGCTGCTGTGGATCTGAGAGCAGACTGCGGTCACGTGCTGTTAACTCCAGGGCTGCAATAGACTGGGTCTTGATTCGTGCTATATGCGTTGCCACTGCCTGTTCCAGCTGCCAGTAGCGGTACAGATATAAATGCTGATCTTCAAACACCAAGGGGGCAATACCCGTGCCTTGCTGAGCATGATCACGCACCAGATTATGCAATAATGCCATTTGTTGAGGAAGCGCTTCAATGCAGCTATCGCCGGCCTGCATCGCCTCAAGCAATTGCTGAATCAGTAATTTTGCTGCCGGATCAAATGTAGCCGAGCTAAATGGAGGCTGACATAAATAGTCAATCCAGGCCATCAAACTGGCGTTTTGTTGCGACACGTGATTCTGCTCATTTTCCACACAGTTATCCTCAAAGTTATCCACAGGATAATTTTCTGTTTAATCTCTATATATTTTATCAGGCAGCAAAATTATGCTGTTTTTTTCTGCTCAAAATAGCCCAAAATCTGATCCAGTTTTTCAACGAATTCGATGTCTGGTTGCCAGTGATATACACCTTGTTCCATCTGCCCGTGCATACCGCGTAAATATAAATAGCTTGCGCCGCCCAGATGCTGCTGCATTGAATACGCCTGCATATTTGCGTTCAGATAACGATGCAGGGCCACCAGATACAAGGCTGCCTGCAACCAGTAACTGGACTGGCTCATATTCTGCTGAATCGCCTCAGCGGTATAATGCTGTTGATCTGGGCCGAGAAAGTTACTTTTATAATCGGCAATATGGTAACGCTGACCATCGAAATACACCAGATCGATGGAACCGGTCAGATAACGTGCCGATTTGGCTTCATTAAAATCGCTCATGACAATGTCATGTTCAACAAAAAGCTGATGGATTTGCCGGATCTGCAAAGGCGCATCGGTCAAGGACAGATAAAAAGGAAATTCTGACAGATACTGTTGATCACCCAGTTGTGCCAAAACAAAATCTGCCTGAATCGGAGTGACCAGAATGTCATGCACCCAGTCATGCATCAGATTGAGTAAAATATCTTCCCTAATTTCATCAAGCAATCCATCTAAAGCAGTCTGGAAGATGCTTTCGACATTGAGCTGTTCAGGACTTGCAAGGTGTGCAATCTGGGCCATTTCCTGTTCAAAAAACAGGATAAAGCTGTCATCATCCAGCTCAGTGAAATAACGCTCAAACTGGCTTAAAAAAACCACCAAGGCTGATCGGTCTTGCTGTGCCGATTGAAACAACTCTCGCCATTGTTGACGATAAGCTTCGCTCTGATCATGCAGGCGAATGCCGCTCAGCAATTTATAGTTCAGGCTGGACAAAACGCGTTGCATACTCTGTTGCAACTCATCTGCTTTGAAATTTGCCTGCGCTGCGGCTTGAAAAAGGCTACGCAGATTCACCGCTGCGGCCTGATAATGCGGCGCAAAGGTCTGCTCCAGCACAGTACGCAGTTGAAAGGCCTGTTCGAATTTTTCTTTTAGCTCCTGCCAGATTTGCGGTGCAGTATTTTTAAAACGACGGCGAATTTCCAGATTCCAGTAACTGCTGTCCTGAAAATTGATATGTTCAAAAATACTGTGCAAGAAAGTTCCGGCCACCGTACCTTTGGGGAAATTCAGCTTGATCCAGTCCAGCGGTGTGACAGCCGGCTGATCTGCTAAAGCATCCAGATTGATTTCATCCGCTGCACTATCCGGGTGTTCCTGGGCATTGACCAGATCATCCTGCAAAACTGGCGCATGTGACTGGTGTTGCGACAATGCGGTAAAACTGGTTTTGGTGCGTGGATAGAACTGTCGCTCTGGCAAAGGTTGCGCCAGCATGTCGATCTTATGATTGTGTGACTGCTCGACCAGACGTGCCGGTTCCTGAGACAGCGGCTGCTCGACCAGAGTTAAAGCATGTTCGAAGATGGCATCGCCCTGGCCACGCCAGAACGCCAAGCCCGAATCGGATTGTGAAGCGTGGTCTTGCAACATGGCATACACCCGATGACTGGCACGGGTCAGCGCCACATACCAAAGCCGGTGATTTTCCGCTGCATTACGCGCTGCATTCTGTAAAATCGCCTGCTCGTGCAAATGCTTATGATTGACTGCAATCACCCGGGATTGTTCTAAAATACTTTCAGACAGTGTGCCACTTAATGAAAAGTTCAAGTTGCCTTTATTTACATCAAAAGCAGCATCTGCGCCCAATAAAAATACCACTTTAAATTCCAGCCCTTTAGAGGCATGGATGGTCATCAGCTGTACCCCATGATCACCAGACAGCTTGCGTTCTTTTTCATTGTCTTTGCCTGAAGGGGACTGTAACTGACGCAAATACCAGTGATAGAGTTTTTGGGCACCCTGATAATATTCACTTTGCTGGCTCAGAATTTCAGTCAGATGACGCAAATTCACAACCACCCGTTCATTATCCAGACTTTGACTGGCCACCAGATGAGTCCAGACCTGAAACAGGTTTAAGGCATAATTCCATGCCGTGAGAAAACCTTTTTCGAACCACATTTCCCGAATTGCATCCAGATCGGCAATATAGCGACTGAGCCCTTCACTCTGCGCCTGTAACTCAATCAGTTTTTTCAGGTTGAAGCCCAGCAGGCGGGTCAGTAAGGCACGTTTGACCTTGGCTTCATTAAAAGGATCCATGATTGCAGTCAAGACGGCCGCGACATCCTGCGCAATAGCACTGGCAAAAACACTTTGTTTGGACTCTTTATAACAAGGAATACCCATACGCTGTAGGCGCTGCTTGACCTGCTCAAGGGCAAAATGTCCAAACCCCAGCACTGCAATATCATCGGCTTTCAGGCTTTGAATACTGTTCTGCTGCTGAAAATATAACTGCTGTTGAGCAGACTGATTGAGGAGTGCACGGATTTTCCAGGCCACCTGATCGGCTTCTACATCCGACTCACCTAACTGAATCCAGCGTAAGGGCTGCGGATTGCAGACAGCGCTATCGATGAGATCCGGATGTGGCCGACTACCGGCCTGAATCAGGGTGTACTGCACCTGTTCACCAAAATCCATCTGGCATTGAAATAAAGCATCGACCACTTCGACCAGCGCTTTGACCGAACGATGGTTCTGCATCAGGGTATATTCGCGGCCCTGCTTCTGCCGCACGTCAGCATGTGCCTTGTTATAGGTCAGCATGTCGCCACCACGGAAACCATAAATCGCCTGTTTCGGATCGCCGACCATAATCATGCAGCCGGATTGAACCCGGCTAGCATCCCGCCAGATCTTGGCCAGCAGGTCATCCTGATCCTGATTGGTGTCCTGAAATTCATCCACCAGAATCAGCGGATAACGTGCCTGTACAAACTGGGCAAAGCGCTGACCCTGCTGTCCTTGCAGTGCTTCCGCCAGTGTGCGGATTTGCTGGGAAAAAGTCGTTTCACCCTGCTGTTGCAGGGTTTGTGGCAAACGAGTCTGCACACTTTGAATAATATGAAATTCCAAATAGGTCGTGAGCTGCTTCAACTGCTCATCCAGATCCTGTTTGACCTCACACAGTACATCAATTGCCACGATCAGGCTGTGTTGCAAAATCAGCTGCTGCTCCGCTTCCGGACAGCTCTTGTTAAAAACCTGAGTGGTCGGCTGGAAATCAGTTTTTTTACGGCGTAAATGGCACAGATTCAGTAAAATCGGTTGCAATTCTGCATCAAAGAAACTCATGCCACCCTGAGTTTGCAGGGCTGCGCTCCAGGTCATAAAGTTTTCACAAACGTCGGTTAACTTGGTCAAAAAACTCTTGTGAAAATACTTCGGACTTTCCTGACAATAGCGCCGCATGACTTCGAGATCATGCTCATGAATATTCAATAATTGGGTAATACAGGCTTCTAATTTACCTAAATCACATTCAGCCGGCTCGACCTTCTGGAATTGCTGCTTGCTAAAATTCAGGGCATCCCGAACCAGCCCGGTATAATGCTCGACCGGTTTCAGCAGATTCTGCACATACAAATGATTGACCATATATTGGGGCTGCTGCTGAATCCAGTCACGCAGCACATCATGAATCAGTTGCTGGATATATAAATCCTGATCTTCGGTCAGTTCAGCACGTTCAATCTTGCCACTTTCAAAGGCAAATTCACGTAAAAGTTTCTGGCTAAAGCTGTCCAGCGTCCCGACAAACAGTTCATCCAGCTGGGTCAGTACCAGACGCAAACGGCGACGGGCATAGTCCATCCGTGTACCATAATCTTTCAACACCTGCTGAAATAAAGGATCAGTTTCGCTCTGAATCTTCGCTGCAATTTCCACAGAATTGAGCTGCTGATGACGCTGGATATAGGCCAAAGTTTCTTCGACCCGCAGCCGTACCCGGTTTTTCAGTTCGGCCGTTGCCTTGCGGGTGAAGGTGGTTGCAATCACCTGATGCGGATAATACTGATCCAGAAAAATCCGCACCATCAAACTGGATAAAGTATAGGTCTTGCCGGTGCCTGCCGAGGCCTCAATCCAGTGTAAGCCCCGGAACGTCATGTCCTGAATCGGATTGGTAGAAATGGCTTTTTGCATCTGCTGCTTTAACACGGTCATATTGCTATTTCACCCATTCCAGATGTTGGTGAATCGGCGCATACAGAGCATGGGCGAAATCATGACAGCAGCGCTGCAAGGCCAGATCCGGGTCCTGATCCTGCAAAATAAACTGCCAGTCCTGATGCAACAGGCTGGATTCATCCGAAGCCAAAGGCTTGGCACTTTCATAGCTATTATTCCAGGCTTTTAGCAGTTCCGGCATTTCCACAATGGTCATTTTGCCCTGTTCATTTTCGGCCCACTGCCACTCTTTTTTCATCAACAACTCCGCTGGCAACACCAGCGGCTGCTGTTGACCAATTTCCCAGGCTTTGAACCAGAACTGTAAATATTCTCGCGCTTTAGTTGAACTCAAGCCGGAAAATTTCAGGGTCTTATTACTGAAAATCACAATACGTTCCAGTTCTGGTGAGCGTGCATCATCATTTAAGTAAGCCAGCCATAACAGATATTCCAGCCAGATCTGGGCACGGCGTTTTTCCGAGGCCGAAGAAGATTGCAGACTTAACCAGTAACTGCTGTGCGAGGCTTGTGGTACGCTGATATGAATGATCAGTTCAGGACTAAATTGCAGGGATTGCTGGGTCACCGGCGTCAGTTCTTTGCCGAGCTGTAGCAAACGTTCTTGCAACAACTGCTGTTCCTGCTGACTGCTGAGCCAGGTGGCTTGCTGGGTTTTGCCTACTGGCAAACGGTCTAGCATCAAGCTCGGCTCAATCTGCTGATCTTGTTGTAATAGAAAATCCCGCACCTGATATTGTTCCAGCTTGTTTAATAACAAGGGCTCACGGGAACTCGGCAAATCTGCATAGCGAATTGTGGAAATTCCGACACTTTTCAGAAATAAACGTGCCGGGAAAATCATGTCCCGAATCCACTCATCCCCTTTCAGCACCCGTAGTTCTTTTTGTTCAACTGCCGGATAATGCGCATTGATCCAGCTGCTGCGCTTGCCTTCGGCACTTCGGATATATTCTGCCACCGCAAACCACTGATCCCGATAACGCGGTGTTTGCGCATCTGCAAATCCGGCTGGATCAAAAGGCTGCAAGGGATGTACATGATAAAGCTGCTGGATATGTTGGGCGACTGACAGACCATTGATTTCCACCACAGGATCGACTTCGGCATCCGGCTGTTCCGACTGACAGATGAATGCGATATGCTGAATCAGTTCCTGCAAGGCAGTGGATGGATCTCGGGCCTCGCCATCGTCCAGATCAAAGCCATTATAAAACAGCCATAAATTATCCTGCGCCAATAGTAAGGCATCCAGAAAAGCACCCTGCTCATCATCCAGACGCGAACGATCGCCGAGTTGCGGCTTCAGGCTGCGCATCAGATCAAACGGCACCTGCTGATTCCGGCTCGGAAACTTACCGCTATCCAGATTCAGCATCACCACCAGCTGATAAGGGAGTGGCCGGATCTGGCCAATCTGGCTAAAAGTGATCTGTCCGGTTGGTTCGGCCTGATCCAGCTGCATTTCTAGCGTATTCTGAATTTCTTCCAGCACATAAGGCAAAGGCAAACTCAGTGCCACCAGCTCCTGACTGGCATGTGAATCATCCTGCTCATGATAATCGGCCAGGGTCAGCATCCGCATCTGCTTGTCGATAATCTCGGCCACAGTTTTGAGCGATTCCACCCCGGCATCACGAAATTCATTCAGATCGGCGCGCAGATATTCCAGCCAGGTTTTCACCGGTGTGCGCTGTCCGGTCTCATGCAAAGTCAGCCAGTCACGGCGCTGCACCAGATCCTGATAAATCTGGATCAGGGTCGAAATCAGTGGAAAATCACTGCTCAAAACCTTGGCATAACTCAAGGTATCCTCAAACATTGTATGTTCAGGAATGGCCAGGCCCAAAGCCAGACGGTCTAGCGCGAATTTAAAACTAAAACGGTAATCATCATCGCCTGCGCTCAGGCTTTGCTGTAAATGCTGTTGATCCAGACCGCGCTTGAAGCCAGCCTCCGTCAGCAACTGCAACATCCGTTCTACCTGACTATAGTCCAGAGCATAACGTTGCTGGGTGGCATTCAGGCTGAGCCAGTCGGCAAAGTCCTCAATACTGAAACGGCGACGTACCCACTGGATCCGGCCCAGTACCGCGCGCCAGGCATTGCTAACATCCAGACGCGACACCCCGGCAATTTGGATCGGTAAATACAGGTTATCTTTTTGCAACCGTTGGCTGCCGATCTCACGCTCACGTGGTGGCGGGGCAAAGACACTGCGAATCGCCGGTTCCAGTTCTTTCAGATTCGGACTCAGCACCAGAATGTCGCTCGGTTGCCGTGGCTGCTGTTCCGTGCCTTGTGCCAGCCAGTGAATGACCTGTTCTTTGAGTACTTCCAGCTGACGCAACGAGGAATGACAGACATGAATCTGCACCGAATCATCGGCCGGATTTAAAGCATATTGATGCTGTTCAGGTTCGAGTAAATATAAAATATCTGACTGGATTTTTGCCAGCAGCTTGTCCTGATAGTTATCGACAAAGACATCGGCCCAGAGACCTTCTTCTCCCGAAGCCAGTTTGGAGAGTAAAGAGAAATGATCTCGCGCCTGCTTGCCAAAGCGGGTCAACAGCGGATGCCGCGATTCACGATCTTCGGCATTAAAATTGAGCTGCTTGATTCGAAATTCTTTCAGTTCAGCATCATTCGGTTTACGTTGGCGAGTTTTTTCAAAGCGCTGAATAAAGCGCTCTTCCCGTTGCAGATCAAATTTGGCTTTCCAGTCCGGATCGACACTGTCGGCCCAGTATTCCTGCGAGGGGTTAAAATGAAAGATATAAATGTCTATGTACTGACCCAGACGGCGTAAAAAGTCCAGCTGGCTGGGCGGAAGTTCCAGCAGGCTAAATACCACTATCTGTGCCGGCAAGCGCTTCAGGGCTTCGCTTCGTGTTTCCGGATTCTCCAGCCGTTCCCAATACAGGCGCTCAATCTCCAGAATTTTGGCATAATCCTCCTGAAATACATGCTGCCACAACCAGCGTTGCCAGGCTTCCAGCTCACGCGCCTGAATTTTGACGAAATCGGCCACCTGCATTTCGTGACCATTTTCATCTTTGGGACTATAGATCATCTGCTCGGTATCCAGCGCAACATCCTGTCCCCAGGCCTCTAGCCAGTTGGTCGGGCAGCTGCAGCTTTGCGGTGGACAGTTACGTGCACAATAGCCGCGATAATCCATATAATGGCTGAACAAGCGCGATACCTGTTCGGCCACCCAGTACAGCATGCTCTGTTTTTTCAGCTGTTTTTCTGTGCCCTGTTCCAGCCGGTCGGCACTGTCGTAAATCCGCTTTACAATTGAATACAGCGGATGATCGACGTCTAAGGGAATCTGTTCTGGCAGAATACATTTGCGCAGTGCCTGAAACACGCGCCATTTGATGATAATACGCGGAATATTGGCTTCTCGAACCTGTTCGACTTCTTTAGGCGCATTCAGCACCCACTGATAAGACGTCCACTGAAACGCACGAATTCGGTGATGGAACTGGCTATTGGCACTGATGCCTTTCTTCTCGGCAATTTTTTGAGTCAACCAGCTTTCTACGGCCGGAGACGGCACAATAAAATGCCGGGGCTGTAACACTTCAAACGGATGCCGGGCAGTTTGATTGACAATACGCAGCATACTATCCAAAAGCACATCAATGCGTTGACTCTGAATAACATGGATTGCCATCGTTTCCCCTGAACTGCTGAACTAGTTTTACTACAAAATGATAAAGATTAGTTACTATACATCTCGAGCGCTGTATGACACTTTAAAACCACACTTCAGTCGAAAAATTTCTTTGAAAAAAGCATCTTAATGATGCTTGCATAGAAAAAAACAACATAGAGCTTAGGTAGTGCCCATGAAATTAGATAAAATTCCTGAACGTATCGATCCAAGCTTAGATTTGGAACAAATTCGTGCCGAGTGCCTGGAACTCACCAAAAAACGTGCCTACTATTCTGCGGGTGCCGCCATTATTCCAGTGCCGTTTATGGATGTCGTCATTGACATCGGCATCTTGTCGCAATTGATTCCCGAGATCAATGCCCGCTTCGGACTGGCGCCTGATCAGATCAGTGTCTACGATCCGAAAACCCGTCAGGTGCACTGGAATGAGCTGCGTAAACGCGGCGTAGAATTTTCTGGTCTGGTGGTCGCGCGAACTGCTGTCAAAAAATCTTTGAACAATGTTGCAGCGAAAGTGATCACAAAGCAAGTGACAAAATTCATTCCCCTGGGTGGTCAATTGATTGCCGCCAGTCTGGGCTATTTTGTCATGAAAAAAATTGCCGAAGCTCATGTCGAGGAATGCTACCGTGCGGCTAAAAATATCCAGCAAAAACAGATCGCTCAAGGTTAAGCACATTTGAGCTCAATATTTTAAACAGCTGAGCCCGTGCTACTTCAGGCAGATTATTCTGCCTGAAGCTGTTTTAAAATGGCCTTTAACACCTCGACCCGTGCGGTATTTTTATCATCGGTCGCAATGATATGCCAAGGTGCATAATCGGTCGAGCTACGTTCAAACATGTCGGCTGCCGCTTTCAGATAATCCTCCCAACGTTCCCGGTTACGCCAGTCATCCTCAGTAATTTTAAAACGCTTATGCGGTGTATCTTCGCGTGCCTTGAAACGTGCAGCCTGTTCATCTTTGGAAATGGCCAGCCACAGCTTGATCACCACGGTTTGATGCTTGACCAGACTTTGCTCAAAACGGTTAATTTCCGCATACGCACGTTGCCATTCTGCGGCACTGGCAAAACCTTCTATCCGCTCTACCAGTACCCGCCCATACCAGGAACGGTCAAAAATACAGATATCATCATCGCTTTGCAGTTTGGTCCAGAAGCGCCATAAATAGGGACGGCTCAGCTCATATTTCTCTGGTGCGGCAATGGTATGAATTTCATATTCACGCGGATCCAGTTTTTTCACAATGCGCTTGATCGCGCCGCCCTTTCCAGCCGCATCCATGCCCTCAAACAGAATCACCACATTCCGCGGATCTGACCGCATCGCCTTGGCCACCTTAGCCGTTAATTTTTTCAGCTCCGGCTTGTAATCCTCTGCCTTGGCTCGAGTTTCGGCAGGATGTTTTAACAGTTCGGGAATCTTGGCCTGTTTCCATCGTCCACTGGCTCTGGCCGGATGATTGGGGCAATGCTTGAGAGCACCCAGAATATGCTGGGCAAATTGCTGGTCACGCTGCTGCTCATCCTCACCCTCAATAATGAACCAGTCTTCGGTAAAATGCTGACGCAAGCGCTGCAAGGTGTCGTACTGTTTTCTGTTGCGCCAGTCCAGACCATGCAGCTGATGCCAGTGCGCTTCACTCGGATCCATGGCATCCAGCCGTTTTTGCAGGGCTTTCCAGGACAGGTCAAACCAGACCTTGACCACATCGACATGATTATTTTTCAGGTCCTGTTCAAAGGCCTGCATCTCTTGCAGATAATGATTGAACTGTGTATTAGTGATCGGATCTGAAGCTTGCATGGCGCTGCTCAGCAGGTCGCTGTACCAGTTGCCAAACAAGACCATGATCTGTCCTTCGGCCGGAATAAAGCGCGCATAAGGCTGCCACAAAGTCTGTTTAGGCCCGGCCACTTGCGGTGCATCCGCTTTCACGCGCAAATAGCGCGGATCGACCCATTCACGCAGTTGCTTGACCGCTTCACCCTTACCGGCCAGCTCAATCCCGTTGACCAGAATCAACAGGCTTTTGGCATTTTTCTGGCCGCGTGTTTTTTTTAAATCATATTGAGCATCAATCAGCTCGACCGATAACTGATCTTCATCCATTAACTGAAATTGTGGTTGTTCCATGCGTATCTTCAACCCTGATGTTTTATTCTGTTTGCAGTATAACGATGAGTTTTGGCGCAAAAATAGCTCTGGCAACGTTTTTCACACGATTAAATTGGCTATTTAAACAACAGATTGACAGACAAATGCCCGATCTCTGTTCAATTTGTCATAGCAGGATTGCCCGGCAGCCTCTAAGATTCTTGCATTCTCAAACTATAATTGAAATCTCATGTCCAAACTTGCCGTTCTCGATGATCTGTTAGCGCATTATTATCAGCTGAGCTATCATACCCAACCGGACATTCTGAGCCGTTTACAGGATGTACAGGCCTGGCAGAAAGTTCGCATGCAGCGAACTCATCGCGCGCATTTTGCGGAAAAACCCAATCAGTTGATGGCCGAATATTTCCTGAACCGTCTCTATGGTGGTGCCGAATTTGATGCACTGGCAGCACAGATTGCCCGGCTGATGAAATATGCCCATAAAGCAGAAAAAGTGATTCCTGAAAATGCCATCAAAACCGGGACATTGGGTGTAGAACTGGCGATTCTGGCGGTACAGCTGGATGAGCAGGTCGCGATTCAGTTATTACAGGATTATTATCCGCATGAAACACTGACCGATGAGATGATGCGCCTGACCTATCTCAAACTGGATCAGGGTCAGGCACGGTTAAAACAACTGGCCTTGCTGGATCAGCTCGGTATGAGTCTGGATAAATACATGCGCTCCTTTGTGGTCTATGCGGCCTTCAAGATGTGTAAAGGCGCGGCCAATAAATATAACTTTCAGGTGATGTATGCGTTTATGCAAGATGGTTTCCTGGCCATGAAGCCGCTGAAATCGGCAGAAAAATTTGTCCGTGAATTTACCGCAACCGAACGCCAGATTATTGATAAAGTGCACTCTGGCGATGCGTTGCCATTTCAATAAATAGTAGTGCAGTATTTCTGCCAAGCGCACATTTTTCTGTATATTATTCATAACAATTGCATCATGATTGCTGAATAAGCCTTTAGAATCTGTCATGATGCAGACAATGCAAGATTAACCCGATTGATATGTTAGGAGTGACTCCAATGTCGAATGAAAATACAACGCCTACCCCTACCCCTGAGTCGGCACAACAGACAGACAAAGTGAGCCCATTCTTAACTGAACCTCTTCCACAAGGTACGCCGCAAGGTCAGCAACAATCTCTCGAACAACGCCTGACTGATACGCCAGTCACAGGCTCGGTGCCGAAATATAACCTGCCACGCGGTGCCAATACCGGCAACGTGGGTTCAACCACACATTTTGGTTATCAAACCGTAAACAGCGAAGAAAAGGCCCAGAAAGTGGCTGAAGTGTTCCATTCGGTGGCCAGCAAATACGACATCATGAATGACCTGATGTCTTTCGGGATTCACCGTCTGTGGAAACGTTTTGCAATCAATATGTCCGGTGTACGCCGTGGCCAGCAGGTGCTGGATATTGCCGGCGGTACCGGTGACCTGGCCAAAGTGTTTAGCCGTGAAGTGGGCCCGACCGGTCATGTGGTGCTGTCTGATATTAACGAATCGATGCTGAATGTCGGTCGTGACCGTCTGATCGATGCCGGCTGTACCAATGTCGATTTCGTACTGGCCAATGCTGAAACCTTAGAACCATTTGCAGACAACAGTTTTGATCTTTTGACGATTTCTTTCGGTCTGCGTAACGTGACTGATAAAGATGCCGCACTTGCATCGATGTATCGCGTACTCAAGCCAGGTGGTCGTTTACTGGTGCTGGAATTCTCTAAACCGGTGTTTGAGCCATTCTCTAAGCTTTACGATCTGTACTCATTCACAGCCTTGCCAATCATGGGTAAAATCATTGCCAATGATTCTGAAAGCTATAAATATCTGGCTGAATCGATTCGTATGCATCCAGACCAGCGCACCTTAAAAGGCATGATGGAAAATGCCGGCTTCCAGAATTGTGACTATCACAACCTGACTGGCGGGATTGTTGCAGTTCACCGCGGTTTTAAACTTTAAGGTTCACTCCCTATGTGGTCAATTCTGGCACTCGGTGCTGTTGAACGCGTGATTCACCATGTGATTGATCTGGATGCGATTACCCGCATCCAGCTAAATGCTTTGTCTGGTAAAATGCTGCGGGTGGTGATTGCTTCGCCGCAGCTTTCGGTCGATGTGTTTTTTGATAAAGACAAGCTTCGTCTGGAGCCGACCGCGACTGGTCATAGTGAAGCATCTTCAATCTTTGAACAGCGTCCATTTGATGCTGGCTCATCTACAGTCACCGAAGCGACTGCAACCTTACAGGTCAGCAATGTGGTGGAATTACTCAAGCTGTTGCTGTCCGATGAAGTCGGTAATATTCCATTGCAAGGTGACTACAAGTTATTGCAGGAAATCCAGCGCATCATGCAACAGGCTGAGCTGGATCTGGCAGCGCACTTAAGTCCCTGGATTGGCCCGGCACTGGCACATGAAATTGGTAAATTACAGCGACTCCCCCAACAGTTGAAACGCACCCTGCAAAGCCAGCTGTTCTTTGCTGAAGATGCCTTAAAAGAAGACAGCGGTCTGTTTGCGCCACGCTGGCAAATGGATGACCTGAATCAGGACACCCGTATCCTGAATCAAAATTTAGACCGGGTTGAAGCGAAAATCCAGCAGCTTCAGACCCAGATCGACACCCCAAACAACTCTACTCAAGACTAGGTACGCCGCTTTATGATTCCGCATGTTTCACGTTTACTCGAACTTTGGCGCATCGCCGCGCACTATCGACTCGACACGTTGTTTCCTGCGGAAGAATTACCAGAAAAATCCCGGCATGTGCTGTCCCTCATCCGGATGCATCCGGCTGCCTGGTCCAGTCGTGAGCGTAAAAATCCGCTAAAGCTGAAACTGGCTTTAGAAGAAATGGGGCCTTTGGCGATTAAGCTCGGACAGCTTCTATCGACCCGTCGCGACCTGATTCCACCTGAAGTATTACAGCAACTGGTCTTGTTACAAGACCGGGTCAAGCCATTTGACAATGATGTGGCCAAGATGCGCATTCAGCAATCGCTCAAAGCCGATGTGAATACCCTGTTTGCACGTTTTGATACCCAGCCATTGGCTGCTGCCTCGATTGCACAGGTACATACCGCTGCCTTACATGATGGCCGGGAAGTCGTGGTCAAAGTCACCCGTCCGAATATTCGTCAACAGATTTTGCAGGACTTTGAAATTCTGGAATGGCTCGGTCAATTTCTGGAAAAACGTCTCGAAGCCGCGCGTGCCTTACATCTGTCGGAAATTATTCAGGATTACCGCCAGATCATTTTAAATGAGCTGGACCTGACCCTGGAAGCGGACAATACCCGCCGCATGCGCCACCACTTTACCGGCTCGAGCATGATGTACGTGCCGGAAGTGTATATGGACAGCAAAGATGTGCTGGTGGCTGAGCGCATTACCGGAGTACCGATTTCAGATATCGCGACCTTTGACCGACTCGGCATGGATCGTGCCGATCTGGCGCGTAAAGGCCTGACCATCTTCTTTACCCAGGTGTTCCGCGATAACTTCTTCCATGCCGACATGCATCCGGGCAATGTCTTTGTCGAAACCATCAATCCGGGCAATCCGCGCTTTATCGCACTGGACTGCGCGATTATGGGCGAGCTGTCCAAACATGACCAGATGACGGTAGCACGCATGCTGCTGGCGGTCATGAACAGCGACTTTATGCAGCTGATTCAGGTGGTACATCAGGCCGGCTGGATTCCACCAGGCACCGATCAGGATGCCTTGGCACGGGAAATGCGCCGTAGTGTCGGGCCAATGGTCTCTAAACCGATGCATGAGCTGGATTTTGCTGGCATTCTGATTGAAGTGATGGACATTGCACGCCGCTTCCATCTGGAAATTCCACCGCAACTGATGCTGTTACTCAAAACCTTGGTGCATGTCGAAGGTCTGGGCACTGACCTGTATCCGGAACTGGATATCTGGAGTCTGGCCAAACCGATCCTGACCGACTGGATCAAGGCGCAGATGAATCCGCAGAAAAACCTGAAAGAACTGGGACAGAAAATTCCAGATCTGCTCTTGGGTGCACAGGATCTACCGACCTTGATGATTGACAGCCTGAACGGTCTGAAAAATCAGTCAGCCTGGCATGCCAAACAGCTGAATGAATTGCAAAGCATGCGCCTGCAAATGGAGCATCAGCAAAAACGTAGCTGGATATTTGGCAGCATCATGGCCATTCTGCTGTCGATTGCAATTATCTCGCCGTGGTTTGTGTCGGTAATTCTGATTGTGCTGGCCAGCGTGCTGGCTGTATGGCGCATCGCAAAATAAGCAAGTTGAGTCAATCAAGGCCTGAGCAAGTTCAGGCTTTTTTTATCTCTGAAAGATCAGGGTGACTGCAAAGTCACCTTTGGGTCATTCTCGCCATTGGGTCTAAACCCGCATCGCTTAAAATAAGCACACATTTGGCTGCTCTGGGTTAGACCATGCTACAGATTTTACAAAAACGTGCGCCTGCGCTGACCATTCGTGCCGGTCATCTGGCACGTGAGCTGATTCTGAAAGAAGGTCTGCAACCCGAACAGGTCGATATTGTCCCCGGTGCTGCGGGTGGCCCAAAAGGCATCGGCATTCAGGGTCTGGATCAAGCCATTTTTGGCGAGTTTTTCTCCCGTGCGCCACAACGGCGTACGCTGGTAGGCTCATCCATCGGTAGCTGGCGCTTTGCCAGTGTCACTGCCTGGGGGGCCAAAACAGGTACTGAGCGTCTGGCAGAACTCTATACCAATCTCTTCTTTCACAAGAAAATGACCCGCCAGGAGGTCAGTGAGGTTTGCCGTGGCATGCTACTCGATCTGGTACAAGGCAAGGAAAATGATCTGGTCAATCATCCGGATTATCATCTCGCTGTGATTTCAATTAAAGCCCAGCACATTTTCCAGAGTGACAAGGCACTGCCTTTACTGGCTTCAGTTGCAGGTATTATTGGCACCACTGCTGTTGCGCGCAAACACAGCCGTCATTTTATGCAGCGTGTGATTAGTCAGCCTGTCAGTGGTGAGCAGTTTAAAATTGCCGAAGACGGTTTTACCACGCATTATCACGCCCTGACCAAGCAAAGTGTGTTGTCCTGGCTAATGGCATCGGCGTCTATTCCGGGGGTCATGGCGGCAATGCGCGACATTCCGGATGCACCGCAGGGTTATTATCGGGATGGCGGTCTGATTGACTATCATATTGACCTGCCCTTCCAGAGCAAAGGCATTGTGCTGTATCCGCATTTTACTGACAGCATTACTCCGGGCTGGTTTGACAAGTTATTTAAACGTACTGCCAATCCGGAGAATCAATCCCGCACCTTGCTGCTTTCACCATCGCAGGACTATTTGCAAAGTCTGCCTTTAGGCCGTTTACCTGACCGTAAGGATTTCACCTTGAAGGGCTTAGATCAGGCGGAGCGGATCAAATTCTGGAAAGCCTGTATTGCTGAAAGTCAGCGTTTAGGCGATGAATTTTTGGAACTGGTCGAGAAGCAAAATTTTGCTGAGGTCATGAAAGGCTTGTAATTGACCGAGAGTGCCCGATTATTTGTATAATTGCCTTCATTTTGTGAACTGTTGAGATTTATGCAGAAGTTTTTAGTGGTCCTGCAATACCTGTGTCTGGCCTTTGCCGTCTATCTGACTTATAGCGTGAGCATCTCGCTGTATAACCAAGATTTTGTCCTGATGGAGCTGGTCGCTGATATTGGTACGATTCTGATCTGTATTGACTTGGGCGTGTTTTTATTTAGCAGTAAAACCAAAGCAGGCATTAGCATGGAAGAATATGCCAAACGACTGGAACAGCCACCGTCGAAACTGGTTTATGTGACACGAAAAATGGGGCATCTGGGTATTTTGCTGATTATTACCAGCTGGATTGTACCGATGATCAATTCATAAAAATCAGATATAAAAAAACCTCCCGATGGGAGGTTTTCTTTTAGCAATTAAAGATTACTTTGAACCTTTAATGCCTGCTTGAAGTAGCAATGCACCCAAACCACCAATTTTTTGCTCTTGGGGTTTAGCCGCTTGCGGTTTCTTGCCCTGAGGACGCTCACCTTGCGGACGCGCTTGCTGTGGACGTTTGCCTTGAGGCTTACGCTCACCGCGCTGTTCATTGTTTTCACGACGTGGCTGACGTGGTGCTTTTGCCGGCGCTTCAGAACCTTCAGGACGCATCGATAAGTTCACACGATTACGTTCAGCATCCACATTCAAGACCCGCACTTGCACGATTTGACCCGGTTTCACCACTTTATGCGGATCCGCGACAAATTCATTGGCAAGTTCAGAAATATGTACCAAACCGTCTTGATGCACACCGACATCGACAAATGCACCGAAGTTAGTGACATTGGTCACCACACCTTCAAGCTGCATGCCTTCAGACAATTGCGCAACTTCAGTAATGTCATCACGGAACTTCGCCGTACGGAATTCTGGACGCGGGTCACGACCCGGTTTTTCCAGTTCGCTTAAAACATCTTTGATAGTTGGCAGACCGAACTTCTCATCTGCAAATTCTTCAGCATTGACCTGACGAATGATTTCAGTATTGCCAATGATATCTTTCACTGTCGTCGCTTTCGCTTCAACAATTTTAGATACAAGTGCATAAGATTCTGGATGCACTGCAGATGCATCTAATGGCTCAGAACCATCTTGAATACGCAAGAAGCCTGCTGCCTGCTCAAAAGTACGCTCGCCTAAACGTGGCACTTTCTTCAAGGACTGGCGATTATCAAAACGGCCATTTTCCTTACGGAATTCCACAATTTGCTGTGCAATCGATTTATTCAGACCTGCGATATAACCCAAAATCGCCGCAGATGCCGTGTTGACATCGACACCCACCGAGTTCACACAGTCCTCTACCACTGCTTCAAGGGTTTTCGCCAGACCAGTCTGATTCACATCATGTTGATACTGACCCACACCTATCGATTTCGGATCGATTTTTACCAGTTCAGCCAATGGATCCTGTAAACGGCGTGCAATTGACACTGCACCACGAATCGACACATCCAGCTCTGGCAGTTCTTGAGAAGCCAGTTCTGATGCTGAATACACCGACGCACCTGCTTCAGACACAGATACACGCGTCAGTTTAAGATCGCTATTCGCCGCCATCATTTCAGCCACTAAAGCTTCAGTTTCACGGCTTGCCGTTCCATTACCCACTGCAATCAGGTCAACATTGAACTCGCGGCATAAACGTGCCAGTTCAGCCAATGAACCTGCTTTATCATCTTTGGGTGCAAATGGATAAATCGTGCTGTGTGCCAGCACATCACCCGATGCATTCACCACAGCCAGTTTCACACCGGTACGGATACCCGGGTCAACGCCCAGAGTGGTGCGCGCGCCTGCAGGAGCAGAAAGCAGTAAATGACGCAAGTTTTCAGCAAATACGTTCATGGCTTCTGTTTCAGCAGCCAGACGTTTTTCAGTCAGCAATGAGTGTTCAATGCTTGGACGCACTTTGCCAAGCCAGAACAGTTTTGCAGTTTGCTTCAAGAAGTCCTGACGTGCTTGCGGCTGAATCGTTTCTAAATTGTATTCAGTCTCAATGCGTGCCAATGGTGCAGCATCTTCGCCATCCACTTTCAGGCCCAGAACGTTTTCTTGACGGCCACGCAGCATCGCCAATAAACGATGTGAAGGCACTTTGTTCAGGTTTTCAGAGAAATCGAAATAATCACGGAATTTTTTACCGACTTCTTTCTTTTCTTCAGAAGCAACCAAACTTCTCAGCACTGCAGTTTTGGCAAAAGTGGCTTTCAGTTCAGTGGTCAGCGCGATATTTTGTGCCCAGTCATCAATCAGGATGTGCTGGATCGCATCAAGCTGGCTTTCAGTATCTGGATAATCGTCATGGCTAAAACCGGCCAATGCGTCGCTTGGATCTACCGCTTCAGCAAAAATTTTCTCGGCGATTGGGCCTAAACCGGCTTCCTTGGCCTTAAATGATTTACTGGTACGTTTTGGACGGTACGGTGCGTAAATTTCTTCTAATGCATTTTTGGTTTCAGCTGCATTCACACGCGCCAACAAATCATCAGACAATTTATCTTGTTCTTTGAGTGATTCAATCACCTTGTCACGGCGCTCATACAAATCACGCAAGTATGATAGACGCGTATCGAGTTGACGTAATTGCGTATCGTCTAAGCCTTGCGTTACTTCTTTACGGTAACGTGCAATAAAAGGAACACTGGCACCTTCATCAATAAGCTTGATGGCAGCTTCAACTTGGTTTGGACGTACGGCAAGTTCTTTTGCCAACTGCTGAACTAAGTCAGTCATCGTGTTTGATCCCACAAGGATAAGTACTAAATGGCATGATTATAAAGACCGGGCCTATAAAATCCACCATTGTTTTTATTAATTTGTCTCAACTTTATATTATGAAGTGCGACAGTTTTCAGCTTTTCTGAATATAGTTTGCATGAACTTTGCTTTTTATGTTGCTCCAAATCATATTTTTTGTCCATTTAGATGTATATATTTGGTATCTATGTCTTGATTTTAACTGCAATATTTGGTGCTTTAGAGCATAGTCAATTAATATCAATGAATCGTATACTCAAAGCATATTTCATTTTTTGTTTATGACGACAATAAAGAATAAAGGAGCATCTCATGAGTTTAGTTGTACCTGCTGAAAAAGCCGATGCCGTACATACCGAAACAGACCGAGTCGAACGCATCTTGGTTGTTGATGATGATGTTCGTCTGCGTACCCTATTGCAACGTTTTCTCGAAGATAAAGGCTTTGTGGTGAAAACTGCACACGATGCCACGCAGATGGATCGACTTTTACAGCGGGAACTGTTTTCTCTGATCGTGCTCGACTTTATGCTTCCGGTCGAAGACGGTTTAAGTATCTGTCGTCGTTTACGCCAATCCAATATCGATACGCCCATTATTATGCTGACCGCGCGCGGCAGCGATTCTGACCGTATTGCAGGGCTTGAAGCCGGTGCGGACGATTACCTGCCTAAACCGTTTAATCCGAATGAATTGCTGGCGCGTATTCGTGCGGTATTGCGTCGTCAAGTGCGTGAAGTACCGGGTGCACCGAGCCAGCAAATGGAAGTGGTCTCATTTGGCCCCTGGTCACTGGATTTATCAACCCGTACATTGACCCGTGAAGGTCAAGTCGTGACTTTAACCACAGGTGAGTTTGCGGTATTGAAAGCTCTGGTTCAGCATCCACGCGAACCGCTCACCCGTGACAAGCTGATGAATCTGGCACGTGGTCGTGAATGGGGTGCCATGGAACGTTCGATTGATGTTCAGGTGTCACGTTTACGCCGTCTGGTTGAAGAAAATCCGGCGCGTGCGCGTTATATCCAGACCGTTTGGGGTGTGGGTTATGTGTTTGTTCCGGATGGTGCGGAGTAAATTAATACCTTGATTCATGACGGAGTCTGATGGTTTAAGCTCATTTATAGGGTTTAACCTGCGGTTCGCCTTACTTTTGTTTCGACAAAAGTAAGCAAAACCATTGTCATCCGCAAAACTCGACAACCTCCGTCATTCAAGCAATTCTCTCGCAGAAACATCATTGATCATCTTAAGTCTTGCCTCAAACAGTTGCGGATGACCTTAACGTGTATCCAACTACGGGGGAAGCCTCCCCTTTTGAGCAAAAGGACGCAGTGTGAAACTCGACCCCATCGACCCACAAAAATTTACCGATTTTGTTACCTACTCAGAAAAAAAACGCACCCGTGGGGAACGCTTTCTGGATAAGATCAAACCACGTTCTGCCGCCATGCGTACCACAGTTCTGGTGGTCTTTGTGGTCTGTTTCAGCCTGTTCATGTCTTTGTGGTTCTTCTGGCGTACCTTATTTTTACCTGAAATCCAGCAACATGCGCGCTATCTGGCCATGGAACTGGAAATTCTCAATAATCCCGATCTACGCCTGTATCATAAACAGCAGGAAGTCGATATTGATACCTGGTTAAAAAACCGCGTTGGTATTGAATATGTGACCAATCCGGCAGAGTATCCCACTGTTCGGGAAAAAGTGATTGCAGAATTTTTTACCCGGCAGATCGAAACCAAGCTGGCCAAAGAACTACGTATTGAAGAGGCCACGGTCTATTTCCAGTTTAAACCAAGCCCGCGCATCTGGATTCAGACCCCTGAAATGAATGGTCACTGGGTGCAAGAGCCTTTAAAGACCTATGCCAATTACAGTAATGAGCTGATTCTGGGCTGGTTACTGGGCACGCCGATTATTGTCGGTATTATTATCCTGACCCTGGTGCGTCAGCTGAACCGTCCTTTACGCCGCTTGCAGAATGCCGCCAACAGTTATAGCCGCATCGGTTCAGCACCCTATCTGGACACCAATCATGGCCCACTGGAAATCCGTCAGGTCAATCATGCCTTTAACCAGATGATTTATACCTTGGACCAGACCGAGCGGGAACGCCGCATCATGCTGGCCGGCATTTCACATGACTTGCGCACGCCTTTAACGCGGATTCGTCTCAGTGCCGAAATGATGCCCGATGAAGACTTTCTCAAAGAAGGTCTGATTTATGATGTGGAAGATATGGACGCGATTCTGGATCAGTTCATTTCCTATATGCGTGATGGTTCCGATGAAGAACCACAGGACACCAATGTCAATGTATTGCTTCAGGAACTGGTCAAGCAGTTTAAACCGCTCGACATCCGTTTCAGTCCGCAAGAAATACCGTTGATTCAGGCGCGCAGCATGTCGCTAAAAAGACTGATTGGCAACCTGATCAATAACTCGAAACGCTATGGTTCAGAACCGATTGAAATCTCTGCACATGTCGAGGAAAACCAGCTGTTAATTTGTGTTGCAGATCATGGCGAAGGCATTCCGGAAGATCAGATTGAAGCGCTGATGCAGCCTTTTGTACGGGGAAATTCAGCACGAACCGTCCAAGGCAGTGGCTTGGGACTGGCCATTGTGAAACGGATTGTCGATATTCATCAAGGTCAATTACGCATTCATAATCGCCCTGAAGGTGGACTTGAAGCCATCATCTCACTCCCCTTGAATCAGCTTAACCCAGAGACGCCTCCCCCAGCCACCACACTTGATAAAATCCGCCAAACACTGACTGATCGCTTTTAAGAAACGATCAGTCAGTGAGCAAATGATTTTGTAGTTTTTCTATACAATTCATTTTATATTTCATTAATTCAATCACTTAAAAATCATCATTTTTTATTATACCTACATTTAGCTAAAAAATTAGACCTTAGCCTAACACCTATGCACAATACATTTTTTGAGCGGTACAATCCGTCTCATAGTTTAAGAATTAATGAGAGTTAAAATGTCTTTAGATCGTATCCGTTTAGCCTCCCTACACAACAAAGTCATCAGTCCAGAACAAGCGGCTGAATTCATCAAAGATGGCATGACTGTGGGTATGAGTGGCTTTACTCGCGCGGGTGAAGCGAAGGCGGTTCCTTTAGCTTTAGTTCAACAAGCAAAAGCAAATCCATTAAAGATCACGTTAATTACTGGTGCATCACTAGGAAACGATCTAGACAAACAACTGACTGAAGCTGGCGTACTGGCACGTCGTTTACCGTTCCAGGTCGACAACACTTTACGTAAGGCGATCAACAACGGCGAAGTGATGTTCATCGACCAGCATTTGTCTGAAACTGTTGAACAAATGCGTAACCAACAGCTGAAAAAACCAGATGTTGCGATCATTGAAGCGGTTGCAATCACTGAAGATGGCGGCATCATTCCAACCACATCTGTAGGTAACTCTGCAAGCTTTGCAATCTTTGCTGAAAAAGTAATTGTAGAAATCAATACCAACTTAAGCCCGGCATTTGAAGGCTTACACGATATCTATATCCCGTCATACCGTCCAACGCGTCAAGCGATTCCTTTGACTCAAGTGGATGAGCGTATCGGGACACATGCGATCAACATCGATCCAGCAAAAATTGTCGGTATCGTATTCAACAATGACTTGCACGACTCACCATCTACAGTGACTGCCCCAGATGATGAGACGCAAAGCATCGCCAATCATTTGATCGCTTTCTTTGAAAAAGAAGTGGCTGAAGAGCGTCTACCGAAAAACTTAGGTCCATTACAGGCGGGGATTGGCTCAATTGCCAACGCAGTATTGACCGGTCTGAAAGATTCGAACTTCGAAGACTTGATCATGTACTCAGAAGTACTACAAGACTGTACCTTTGAATTGATTGATGCAGGCAAAATGAAGTTTGCTTCAGGTTCTTCGATTACCCTGTCTGCTAAATATGGCGAGAAAGTATTTAACAACCTGGAACAATACAAAGACAAACTGGTATTACGTCCACAGGAAATTTCGAACCATCCTGAACTGGTACGTCGTTTAGGTATTATCGGTATCAACACGGCACTTGAGTTTGATATTTACGGTAATGTGAACTCGACTCACGTCTGCGGTACCAAAATGATGAACGGTATTGGTGGTTCAGGTGACTTCGCACGTAATGCACACCTGGCGATCTTCGTGACCAAATCTATTGCGAAAGGTGGCGACATCTCTTCTGTAGTACCGTTTGCTTCACATATCGACCATGCAGAACACGATGTAGACATTCTAGTAACTGAACAAGGTCTGGCAGATCTTCGTGGTTTAGCGCCACGTGAGCGTGCCCGTGCAGTGATTGATCACTGTGCACACCCAATGTATCGTGATGCCCTGAATGATTACTTTGACCGTGCTTCTGCAAAAGGCGGCCATACACCTCATCTGCTTCGTGAAGCGCTGTCTTGGCATTCAAACTTCGAAGAAAATGGTCACATGCTGGCTGTTGAAGCTGCAGTAAAAACTGCATAATTGACTGCATTCGAAAAACGCCCTACGGGGCGTTTTTTTATGGGATTTTTATCTTTGTTGAATAGCCATAAGTAGACTCTCTGGACAAAATCATCAGGCTATCATTCATATTCTCGTCCAATCTTCATGCTGCCAATATGCTGTAGAAATCCCCTTCTGATGCTCAAGGACTTTAAATTCTGATTCTTCACCCTCATACTTAAACACAAGAGTAAATTAGAGACATGACATGCGCGTAGATATCTGGTCAGATGTGGTTTGCCCCTTCTGCTATATTGGTAAAAAACGTTTAGAAGCAGCTGCACAAGAAGCAGGCATTGAACTTGAAGTGCATTGGCACAGTTACCAGCTCGACCCTGAAGCACCAGTGCGCCAGGAAGTGTCCAATTCTGAGCGTCTGGCACAAAAATATGGTCGTAGCGTAGCTGAAGTCGAAGAAATGCAGCGTAATATTGCCGAGATGGCCAAAGCTGAAGGCATTGAATTTAACTGGGAAGGTGCCAACTCAGGCAATACTTTCAATGCGCATCGTATTATTCATCTGGCACAAAGCAAAGGTTTGGGTACTGATGCACAGGAAGCTTTCTTCTATAGCTATATGACGCAAGGCTTGGCCATTGGAGAGCGTGAAACACTAGAAGATGTCGCAGCACGTATTGGCCTGAATCCGGTCGAGGTCGATGACTTACTGGACTCTAATGAATTTTCTGATTTTGTCAAATTCGATCAGGAAGTGGCACAGGATCAGCTCAAAGTGACTGGTGTACCTTTCTTTGTTTTTGATCAACGTGTGGCCTTGGCAGGCGCGCAGCCTAAAGACGTATTCTTGCAGGTTTTTGAGAAAGCGCTGGAGACTGTAGCAGAAAATCCGGCTGAATAATACTCAACAGAGAGTTGCAATACGCCTAGGCAATCGAACTCAGAAAATTTATAAAAACATCCCCATTTCAGATGGGGATGTTTTTTGCCTGTCATTTACACTCATTGACTTAGTCGACCAGAAAACTAATTTTTAAATTTACACGATATTCCGTGATTTTATTTTCTTTGATGACCACCTTCTGTTCATTGATCCAGGCACCTTGTACATTTTTGATGGTTTCTGTGACTTTTTGAATACCGGTTTGAATCGCATCTTCAAAGCTTTTCGTACTGCTTGAATTAACTTCCACCACTTTTGCAATTGCCATAATGAAACTCTCATTGTAAACATGAATGAAAATCCATCTTAGTTCATTCCCACAGGATTGCAGCAGCGCGTAAACAAGCGACAGCAAAAACTTACATGGATTGAACAAAGCTTTCATCTGAGCAGATGAAAATCTGTTGACCTTATTTTGGCAGTTCATGATATTCAAATTTCCATTGTGACTAACAACCATAAAAGCCCCGTAAACAGCCGAAACCCAGACTAGAGCAAATACACTAATATATTGTTTTGTAGAATAATTTTTCTAATTTTTAGGTGCTGCTTTTGCCGAATCTATCATTTTCTATTCAGCCTTATTTGCTATGATTTCACCCGAATCAAGTTTAAATACTCTCCCCTCTGTTCAAGTTGTTGAACACCCTGATATTAAAGGTCGTCCCATGAATGCTCTTAAATTTGCTTTCGCAGCAACTGTTATGGCTTTTTCTGTTCAAGCATCAGCGCAAATGGCACAAGTGGTTTATCTGCCAGACTTTCCGGCAAGCAAAGCACCTGCTGAAACTGTAAATACAGAAACTGCAACGCCGGCAACTGAAAAAACTGCTTAATACCCAACAAGTTTTTATGCAAACAGGCTGATTGATTCAGCCTGTTTTTTTATATCGATTTAATTTAGCTGCTCTCTGAAGAAAATCTGTATTTTAAAAATTATCGATCATTTCATATTTTGTTATTTTCCATTGATATTGATCGCTTTTTTGTCATTAAATTTACTAGTTTATAAATATAAAACAGTTAAAATAAATCACTATTTCATGTGATCTACGCATATAATTGTAGCAATATAAAAATACTGATAATACAAAAGCATTGTTATGAACAGACTTCAGGCATTGGTGCAGGGCAAAATTTCACCTCAGTCCATTTCTATTGATTTTCTGATTGAAATGGCAGAACGCCATACAGATCCTCATTCTGCTGAATACAAATTAATCGAGTTGGCGCTGAATATGGTGCTGGCCCAAACTTTGGATAAAGCGCTAAAACATATCTAGAGATATAAAATGAACGCTTTAAAAAAAGCACACTTAGTCAAGGAATTACATGAATTGATCCAGCAACTGGAGCATCAGGCTCTACCTCTGTACGACGTGGCCCGTTTCAAAAAAAGAATTCGTGATATCTTTAATCTTTGTGATGAACCTATTTTTAAAAATCAGATTTTAGCGTTTAAAGCCCAGACCCAGCCTGAACTTGCTGCCTATCAATTTTCCGCCAGTACCCCCTATCATCTAAGTTTTTGTGGTTATTTCACTGAAATTCCAGCTCTGGAAAAGGCACTGTATACCCAGCCAGATATAGGCTGGGCAATTCTACATCATCCTGAGCGTGGCTGGCAGGTCTGGCTAATTCCGGCACCGAAGCATCCTGCACTAAACAGTGAATGGAATGAGTTACAACAATGTTCTATCTGGCTGTCACAGCAACAATTGACAACCGGTCTGCAAGCGGCTCCTCCATTGACTGTACCGGCCTTATCCCTGAATGAAGCAGAAGCCAGCTTAAAAGCGGCGGCAACAACTCGATATCATCGTGGCCGACAAAAAGCAAAAATCAACTCATTAAGCTTAAATCATTCAGATGAACCACACATTCAGATACAGGCCACGTCTGAGTATCTAGATCATCCATTACCCACTGAAACTGCGATTGTGCAGGAAAAAATTATTGTCCCAGAAGTGATCGATTTTCCCACCGAGATTCAACTGGGAGACGTGATTGCGCAGGTTCAGCCTTTGACTCCGGAAGATACCAATCTCCAGCGGCTTTGTGCTTTAGAATTGGAACCTGATGTCGGGCATCCAGCCTATCTGGATATTGTGCTGTATTATGCCGCAGAAGATCACTGGCAGGCACGCCAAGTTTATTTGGTGGAGCAGCTGAATCTGCAAGGCCAGTTTATTAAATATCTGATGCTTTTGGGTGCATCAAGTCAATTACAGGCGCACTATTGTATTGAGCATTGGTTGAGTCAGCATCAGTATCAGGCTGCTGC
The DNA here is from genome assembly GCF_013418055.1 of Acinetobacter sp. YH12208. NCBI lineage: Bacteria > Pseudomonadati > Pseudomonadota > Gammaproteobacteria > Moraxellales > Moraxellaceae > Acinetobacter > Acinetobacter sp. YH12208. The sequence goes on along the minus strand of NZ_VPCT01000017.1, from coordinate 21,718 downwards.
GATTAAATCGCTGTCGTGGCCTCAATTAAGTACAGGTTTCACGCAATTGCATCTGTTGTCAAAAGCCTATTTGCAACAAGCAGAAATAGTCTGGACACAACCCGATTATTATCCTTATATTCCGGCAGATTCGATTCAGAAACAAAAATTTATCTCATTTGAGGAAGCCCTTGCGGATTTCTCTACACCGATACTCTTATTGCAAGAACATCAGCGAATACGCGTGATTCATGGTGAAAAACGCCTGTCTCTCGCAGAGGATGAACTGGCCTATCCATCTATCTTGCTGCAACGTGATCAACAGCTAAACTGGCAAAAAATTCACACGATTATTTTAATGATGTCGCAACCCATTCAGGTCATGGAGCTTTATCAGGCAATTCAGACTCAAATCATTGAATAATTGCTGTTATTTTGTAGCTTTAACTTGCTTTTTATCGCTATATTTAAGAAAACTACAGCTGAATAAAAGAATACAAGAGTAATAAATATCTCATGCAAATAAATCGAATTACTCAGATCTTCCTGCTCTCTCTTGGCATGGGAATCAGCAGTAGCATGTCTTGGGCAAATTCAGTAAAAGATGCTTCTTCAGACCAGGAAAAAAACTCGGAGAGTGTTGAGCCGGCACGTTCAGGACTTCTGGATCAAATTCCGCGTTTGATTGATGCAACACCAACCATTCTTCCAGAGCAGTCGAATACCGCCATCGTCCCGCCAACGCTAGAAACGGAAAATCATTCATGGGCCGATCAGAAACAGAAAAGCATCCGAGAATGGGCAGATCGTACTGCGCATAAAATTGATAACTGGTTTGGTGAAACTGATCCGGATCAGCCGGCTGCCGCCACACTGCGTGTCATTTTGGATAATCGCTGGGATGAATATGAGGGCTATGAGATTAAGCCCCGTATCCGTGGCAGAATCAAACTTCCCACCTTAGAACAAAAGCTGAGTCTGGTCTTCGGTGATGACAGTCTGGACAATGAATTAGACAGTAATGTCGCGATTACCAATGAAAATCCGGCAACATCTGGAGATAAGCGTCTCGATACCAAGCGCGCACGCCAGGATAACAGCTCATTCGCCTTACGCTGGTCGGAATGGTCAGACCGGATTCCTTTTGAAACCGATCTGGATCTGGGTTTACGCTCCGGAGATGATATTTACCTGCGCGTCAAAGCCAGTAAAGATTGGACACTGGAAAATGACTACTTTTTTCATGCCGAACAGATTTATCGCTACGGGATTCAAAGTGAAAACTATTTGCGTACCAATCTGGAACTGATCCATGCCCGTCCCAATCAGGCATTTTTTTCCAATCAGCTCAGTCTGACCTATGCAGATGATCAAGATGATGATCTGACCTGGGACAACTATACCTTTAGGCAACATCAGTTTTTTCAGGACAACCGTTTTAGCTATGGTATTTATACTGGCGGTTATCTAAATGACAAGGATCTGCGTCTGAATCGCTGGGGACCGTATGTGTCCTGGAGACAGCCTTTTTTACGTGAATGGTTTTTTGTCCAGACCGACCTCAACTATCTGAATGATCATCGCGAAGATCGTGATCACTATGTTGGTGCTTTGGTGCGTTTAGAGGCATTGTTTTAAACTCAAGCGCGGTGCAAAGCTAAAAAATCCCTCCGTAGAGGTAATGCTGACCAGTTAAAGAGTTTAGAAATAGACTCTTTAATTTTTTAGTCATTCACGGCGGAGTATTAATGTCATAAATCAAATTCTTGTAAATTATTTGTTACTTTGGTTTCGCCCAAATGATAAGCGAAGCTTCGCAAGGAAGGCATCTTGCGGAGCAACACTCCTCACCGCAAAACTCGTCAGCCACCATCGATTAGTAAATTTGTCGCAGAAACAATCATTTTTAAATCTTGTGGTGCAATACACCTCATGCCTCAAACAGTTGCGGATGACTTTTCTATCTATCAGATATAATCATGAATTTGAAAAAGAAAATGCCAGTCAATTCCTTAACTGACTGGCATTACTCCGTAGAGGGATTTTTTAGCTTAGAGCATCATGTGTTAAGCAAGCAACAAGCTATTGATACGCTTCACATACTCAGCAGGATTTTCTGGTAATCCACCTTCTGCAATCACCGCCTGATCAAAGATCACATTGGCCAGATCGTCAAACTGCGCTGAGCCATCCAGTTTTTTCACCAAAGGATGTTCCGGGTTGATTTCCAGAATCGGCTTCATATCCGGTACAGGCTGACCTGCATCTTTCAGCATACGGATTAATTGTGGAGATAGTTCCCCTTCTCCAGTCACCAGACAGGCCGGTGAATCGACCAGACGCGTAGTCACGCGCACTTCTTTGGTCTTGTCTTTGAGTGAATCAGTCAGCTTCTCGACCACCGGTTTAAACTGGGCTGCGGCTTCTTCAAGTGCTTTTTTCTCTTCAGCATCCTGAAGATCGCCCAAATCAACTGCACCCTTAGACACGTTTTGCAACGGCGTGCCATCGAACTCATTCACAAAGTTCATCGCCCATTCATCTACGCGTTCGGTCATGAGCAGAACTTCAATGCCTTTTTTCTTGAACAGTTCTAACTGCGGTGAATTCTTTGCAGCATTCAGGCTGTCTGCAGTCACATAATAGATGGCTTTCTGACCGTCTTTCATGCGTGCTTTATAGTCTGCCAATGACGTGCTGACTTCATCATTGTTCGAGGTTGCATAACGCAGCAGTTTCAAAATACGTTCACGGTTGGCAAAATCTTCGCCTAGGCCTTCTTTCAAGACTGAAGCAAATTCCTGATGGAAAGTCTTGAATTTTTCCTGATCTTTTTCATCTTCAGATTTGGCCAGATGATCCAGAATCGTCAGGATACGGCGGGCATTCCCGTCACGAATGGTTTTCACATCGCGGCTTTCTTGCAGCAACTCACGGCTGACGTTCAGTGGTAAATCCGCACTGTCTACCACGCCTTGTACAAAACGCAGGTAATTCGGAATCAGGTTATCCGCATCATCCATAATAAAGACGCGTTTCACATACAGCTTGATACCGGCTTTTGATTCACGGGTGAAAATGTCATGTGGGGCTTTGCTTGGAATATACAATAACTGGGTATATTCAGTACTGCCTTCCACCCGGTTATGCGCCCAGGCCAATGGCGCCGTGAAATCATGGCTTAAGTTTTTGTAGAACTCGACATATTGTTCTTCAGTAATTTCAGACTTGCTCCGTGTCCAGAGTGCGCTGGCCGAGTTAATCGCTTCCCACTCATCAGTCTTGACATACTGGCCACCTTTCGGTGTTTCCCCTTCAGCTGCTTCTTCTTCCTGCCAGACTTCTTTTTGCATCTGGATTGGCAGGCTGATGTGGTCTGAGTATTTATTGATGATCTGTTTGACTTTATGGCTTTGCAAATAGTCCAGCGCATCGTCACGCAGATGCAGAATAATATCGGTACCACGACCTGCTTTTTGAATTTGTTCAACTTCAAATTCACCAGTACCACCACTGATCCAGCGTATGCCTTCAGATGCATCTGCACCGGCACGACGTGATTCTACCGTGATCTTGTCTGCCACAATAAAACCGGAATAGAAACCGACCCCAAACTGGCCAATCAGCTGGGCATCGGCCTTCTGGTCACCGGTCAGTTTAGACATAAAGTCTTTGGTGCCCGATTTGGCAACGGTGCCTAAATTATCAATAGCTTCCTGTTCGCTTAGACCAATTCCGTTATCTGAAATGGTAATGGTCTTATTCTCTGCATCAAGGCTGACACGAACACGTAAATCCGGATCATTTTCATAAAATTCGGGATGATTGATCCCTTCAAAACGCAATTTGTCACAAGCATCCGAGGCATTCGAAATCAGTTCGCGCAGAAAAATTTCAGGGTTTGAATAAAGCGAATGGGTCACGAGATGTAGTAACTGAGCCACTTCAGCCTGGAAACTATGTTTTTGTGCGTTAGACTCGCTCATTAATCACTCCTTTTATTTTAAATACAGGTCAATACTGTTGCCTATATGAATGGAGTGAGTTCCTCAATTTTCAATAGTCAGTGGTATATTTTTTCACAAGATATTTTTGAGCACTTGATCTGGCAGGGTTTTAATCTTTGCCAGACCGACTGTCAGACTTAATAAGGCCCAAGCTTATAAATGCGCTGAAACTGCAAGTCCAGTTGCTGTTGCCGCATATTATAGACTTGGTTCAGGCAAGAGACCGACTCCAGACACTGGTCGCGAAACTGCAACCATTTGACCTGATCGCGCTGAATCACTGAACGCGTGCCCATGGGAACCATACGCCGTAAGATATGATAGCTGGTACTCATTTTGACATCGGCATCATTAAGCAGACGATGTTCACAAATGGCTTTTTCGGTCACGGTTTCAGCTTTCTGACAATCAAAACTTGCGGCATAGGCAGGTGCGACCAATAGGCCGCAGAAGATCACAATACTCTTCATTAAAAATCTCATGCTGATCTTCCTTATTATTCAATTATTAAGTCGTATTCAATTAATATTTACTTTATTCGTTTTAATATATTTGAACATTGCCAATCTGCTCAATTTCAATAGGTTATAAATCGTTGTTATTTTGAAAAAAAAGCCTCATACAAGATGAGGCCTTTGGAAAATCAATCCAGAAATATGAAAGCTTAGAATTTATAGCTATAGCCGACTGTATATACCCAAGGATTAACTTTCAGCTCACCAATGTTCGTACCATTGAGCTCTAAGTCTGTTTCAACCTGAGCATAACGCACATCTGCATATACACCCCAGTTTTTGGCATCGGCTGGCTGGAAGTTGAAACCGATCTGGCCGGCTACACCATAGGCGACATCCGCCTCCAATTTAGCACCCTCAATTGCAATTTCTTCATCCCAAGGAACCACTACGGTTGCACCAATACCGACATAAGGAGTAAAGCGGGTTGAATTTTTAAAGTTGTATTTAGCGGTCACTGTAGGTGGTAAATGTTTGAAACTTGCTACGTTCTCCCCTACACCTTCAATGCTTACATCATGTTTAAAAGGCGTCGCCAATAAAAGCTCTACAGAAATAGGAGAGTTATCAAAAAAATATTCTACTGAAGGAGTAAAGCCCACCTCATTACTTACAATTGCCTTACCGCCTGCAATAATACCGTTATCATCATTTTGTGGCGCCAATACAGAACCACCGACTTTCACTTGCCATTGACCTGCCATCGCCGATGCAGAAAGACCCATTAATGCAATTAGAGCAACTTGTTTTAACATTTTAAAATACCCCACTGGAAGAAATAATTATTAAGAAAATAAATCCTAATTAATAATAAACACGAGGGAAAATAATATGCAATAAGGATTATAAAACTAATTTTTAATTATTATTTAACATGCTGATTTAAAAAATAATTTATTTTAAATTGACTAGATTGGTTGGTTTTAAATATCAAGTATATTAATCAGATAAACATGTATTTATTCAGAGCAAAACAATCAGGTTTATATTAATTTTTATTTAAACATATATTTTAAATACATCTTATTATTTATTTTAAATCCAGATAAATCTGCTCCAATAGATATCAGAGCAGATTGAAATTGACTTACAGAACCATGGCTGCAATCCAGCCAAAGATGATAAGCGGAATATTAAAATGAATGAAGGTTGGAACCACACTATCCTTCATATGGTCATGCTGACCATCCATATTCAGACCGGATGTTGGGCCTAGAGTTGAATCTGACGCTGGAGAGCCGGCATCGCCTAAAGCCGCCGCAGTCCCGATAATGGCAATGGTCGCAGCCGGGCTGAAACCAAACTGGATACACAGCGGAACATAAATAATCGCCAGAATGGGAATAGTCGAGAAAGACGAACCAATGCCCAATGTGATCAGCAAACCAATCAACAGCATCAGAAATGCGGCCAGTGCCTGACTATTACCAATCCAGTTCACTGACGCTTCAACCAAGGTTGGTACCTGATTAGTCGCTTCAATCACCGCGGCAAAGCCTTGTGCCGCAATCATGATAAAGCCAACTAGCGCCATCATGCGCATACCAGTAATGATCACATCATCCGCTTCTTTCCATTTAAAGATCCCGGCACAACTCAGGATCGCGACACCGACCAGACCAGCCAGAATCATCGAGTCTGAATAAAGCTGTACCGCCAATGTGGCAATAACTGCAAGACCTGCCATCCAGATGGTAAATTTGGCAATCTGCGGTTTAACCTGCTTAGCCACACCCAATTCAGCGGAAATACTTTGCTGTTCCTGGACATGAATATCTTGATATTGACGTGGTTTGCGATAGCTAATAAAGATCGCCACCAATAAGCCTACAAACATCCCGAATACTGGAATTGCCATCGCAGATGGAATCTGGTCATAGCTAATTTCAAATCCGTATGGCTTACCAAAGGTATTGATGTTATGACCCAGAATGTCATTCAGGAAGATTGCACCAAAACCGACTGGAATCAGCATATAGGTTCCCACCAGACCAAATGTCAGCAAACAGGCAATCAAACGACGGTCGAGCTTTAAATGGTTAAATACAGTCAATAATGGTGGAATCAGGACTGGAATAAAGGCGATATGTACCGGAATCACGTTCTGGGAAAATACCGCAGCAATGGCTACTGTAAAAAAGATCAGATATTTCACCCGGTTTTGTGCTTTAAAATCAGCCTCACCTTTTAAGGTGTTGATCATTTTATACGCCAACAAATCCGGCAAACCTGAACGTGCCAACGCCAAAGCAAATGCACCTAAAATACCGTAAGCCAAGGCAATTTTGGCACCGCCGCCCAAGCCATTGTTAAACGCGTCCAAGGTTCCCTGAAGGCCAAGACCTGCCAGTAAACCACCCGTAACAGCACCAATGACCAGGGCAAAAACCACAGGTACACGTGCCAATGAGAGTCCGAACATGACTCCAATAGCAGCAAGAATTGCGAACATAATGAATCGGAATAGAGAGAAAGCGGCTATTTTATCAGAAAATTCGGATAAAAATTCCGCCACTTTTCCTTTCAGCAGTCATGTTCAGTGCTGAGGCTGATTAAACGACTTCAGCAGATTGACGCTGAATAAAGTGATCAATTAATTGAGCCACTTGTTCTGGCTGGCTCAGAATTGCCCAGTGATTGGCGTCCAGTTCCACTTTAGAGAAATTATCGACCCATTTTGCCATCTCATCGACCAGATCAGGCCCGACAAACTGGTCATATTTCAGTACAATCGCTTGTACCGGACAGATGGCAAAGCGCTGCCGTGGTCGGGCCAAACGCGGTAAAAAATTGGCCCGATACAGGTTTACCCCATACTTGCCATCTTTGACGATCTTCGGGTTCAGCGGCAGATCGTCCCGTCTTTCTAATTGCCGGACAATCTTGGCCCAGCGCTGCGGATTAAAAAAATTCCAGGTCAAGGGGGCTAGTAAAGGCAACTGAAATACCGCGATATACCAGGACTTGCTCATTTGCTTTAAAAATTTTGCTTTGTCTTGATTGAACTGCTCGCGCATCCAGAAAGCAGCATGATCCAGACAAGGGCCAGACAGCGTACTATAAGACAGAATTCGGCCTTTGAATCTTAAATCTGTGACAGATTCCCAAGACTGAATTGAACCCCAGTCATGCGCTGCCAGATGAAAACCACGACTCGGCAATACCTTGCTCACTACCTCTTCCAGATCCTGACTTAAGCGTGCCAAGCGGTAATCCGAGATTTTTTGAGGAATACTGGACTCACCTGCGCCGCGCACATCGTAGCTCACAACAAAATAATCCTGACTCAAATAAGCAATGACTGGCTCCCAAACCGCTTGATGATCGGGGTAGCCATGAACCAGTACCAATGCCGGCCGTGTGGGCTGTCCGTAAGTTTTAACGCAAAGACGCTGCTGATCCGTGGTATCGACCCATTGCATTTCCATGTTTTGATCCTGTTGTTGTTATTGACCGCATAGTTTATAAATCGGAATAATTTATCAATGCCAGCGCATTTTTGTTGCTCTAGTATGCATAACTACACAAGAAAAAAGAATGTCAGCATGAGCCTATTCCAGAAAATTCAAAAACTGCCTTTGGTTTCAAAATTTATTCTGAACCGCTATGCCCCCTATCGTGGTGCAGGCATCGAAATTGATAAAATTGATTTTAATCATTATCACATTCGGGTCAAAATGCCACTGACCCGTAAAAACCAGAATATTGTCGGCGTCCATTTTGGTGGCAGCTTATATTCAATGGTCGATCCATTTTATATGCTCTTACTGATGCATCATTTAGGGCCGAAATATATCGTCTGGGATAAGGGCGCGAGTATCCAGTTTTTAGCACCGGGTCGCGGCACCGTCTTTGCTGATGTGCGCATCTCTGCTGAAGAAGTCAGTACTATTATTGACCTGGCTGCTGACTATGCACCGGTATATCGCCATTACCAGCTCAATATCTATGATGAGGCTGGCGTTCGAATTGCCGAAGTACAAAAAACGGTTTATATCCGGCGCAAACAAAGCAAAGGAAAAATTCAAAAAACTGGATAAGGTAAAAGCGCCACATGGGCGCTTTTAGATCTGAATCGATTTAAAGTCAGTGCAGACTTAACGACGGCGGTTATCCTGTTCGATCGCAGCACCTGCGCCACCACCGATTGCACCACCAATCGCAGCACCAGCATTCCCACCGAATATGCTTTTACCTACAGCTGAGCCTACAGCACCGCCGACACCACTATAGGTCGCATTACGGTTTGAGCCACCTTGGGACTTACTTCCTACGGCTGCGCCTGCACCACCACCGACTGCAGAACCAAGACCACCCCCGACACTATTACCTACACCACCACCGACTGCACCACCTAAGGCGGCAGCACCGATACGCTGCTCATTGGCAGACATACTTTCACAACCTGCCAGCATAAAGGTGGAGAGAGTTGCAACTGCCATCACACCCATTAATTTTTTCATGACTTTGGCCTTCCTTTTCATACTTTAATTTAGCTTATCTTCATTTTATAAAACTAAAACATGGAGCGTGTTACTTCTCTCGGTATTCCTGCTGAGTTTTGTAAGTATCAATGGATTATTCCGCTGTTTAGCCTTTAATTAGCTTTTAATTTTTATGTATTTAAGACAAAAAAAGACGCCCGAAGGCGTCTCTTTTTTAGCTTTAACTTGAATTAGAATTCTTCGTTAAATGCCTGACTTAAAGCTTGATCAACATCAGAGAAGTCATTGTGCAGTTCAAATTCTGCAGCTTCTGCTTCTTGACGACGACGCTCGAGATGGTAAGCCAAACCTGTACCCGCTGGGATCAGACGACCTACAACCACGTTTTCTTTCAGACCGCGTAAGTCATCTTCTTTACCTGTTACAGCCGCTTCAGTTAACACACGAGTTGTTTCCTGGAACGATGCAGCAGAGATGAACGAGTCAGTCGAAAGCGACGCTTTGGTAATACCCATCAACAGACGTTCAAACTTCGCAGGGAACTTGTTTTGTGCAAGAACTGCTTGGTTTTCTTGTACAACACGGATGTAATCCACTTGTTCGCCTTTGATGAAGCTGGTATCGCCACCATCAGTGATATCCACTTTACGCAGCATTTGACGTACGATGACTTCAATGTGCTTGTCGTTGATTTTTACACCTTGCAGACGGTATACGTCCTGAACTTCGTTCACGATGTAGTTGGTCAGCGCCACTTCACCTTTCAGACGTAAAATGTCATGCGGGTTCTGTGGGCCGTCAGAAATGGTTTCACCACGGTTCACATGTTCGCCTTCGAACACGTTAATGGTACGCCATTTCGGAATCAGCTCTTCGTAAATCTCAGAGCCATCATCCGGTGTAATCACCAGACGGTTCTTACCTTTGGTTTCTTTACCGAAGCTCACAATACCCGATACTTCTGCAAGGATTGCATGCTCTTTCGGCTTACGTGCTTCGAACAAGTCAGCTACACGCGGTAGACCACCGGTAATATCACGGGTACGTGAAGATTCTTGTGGTACACGACCAATAACGTCACCGACACCAATCGTTTCGCCATCACGGACAGAAAGAATAGTGTTTTGTGGCAAGAAGTAGAACTGTTCAGTGCCTTCAACTGTGTCTAACACTACAGCAGGACGCAAATCTTTACCTGACGCAGGACGTGAAGTCACTGGCAAGATTTCGATGGTTGACATACCTGTTGCATCATCAGTTTTCGAAGTCACGGTCACGCCATCAGCGATCTGGCTGAAACGCACTTTACCTGCAACTTCTGTTACCAATGGATGTGTATGCGGATCCCAAGTCGCCACGATACCGCCTGCTTCTACAGCTTCGCCATCTTTTAGCAAGATAGATGCACCGTAAGGCAGTTTATAGCGCTCGCGCTCACGACCTAAATCATCCGCAATACCGATCTCACCTGAACGTGAAGTCGATACCAAGTGACCTTTGGCATGTTGTACTGTTTTCACGTTGTGGAAACGCACTGTACCCTGGTTACGAACTTGTACGCTGTTTGCAGCAGACGTTCGGCTTGCAGCACCACCCACGTGGAAGGTACGCATAGTTAACTGTGTACCTGGTTCACCAATTGATTGAGCTGCCATGACACCAACAGACTCACCCGGGTTCACCTGATGACCACGCGCCAAGTCACGGCCGTAACATTTCGCACATACACCGAAAGTAGACGCACAGTTTACAACCGAACGTACTTTAATTTCGTCGACACCTTGGCTTTCGATAAACGTCGCCAGTTTCTCGTCAATTAAAGTATTACGTGGAAGCAGAACTTCGTCTGTACCGACACGTTTCACATCTTCAGCAACCACACGACCCAATACTCGTGCACCCAAGTTCTCGATGACATCGCCACCTTGAATGAATGGTGTCATTACTAGACCGTCGAAGGTGCCACAATCTGGCTCGGTAATCACCAAGTCTTGCGCAACGTCTACCAGACGACGCGTCAAGTAACCAGAGTTCGCAGTTTTCAGTGCTGTATCGGCCAAACCTTTACGCGCACCGTGTGTCGAGATGAAGTACTGGAGTACAGTCAAACCTTCACGGAAGTTCGCTTTAATTGGGGTCTCAATGATCGAGCCATCCGGCTTCGCCATCAAACCACGCATACCCGCCAACTGACGAATCTGAGCTGCCGAACCACGGGCACCCGAGTCAGACATCATGTAGATCGAGTTGAATGATTTTTGCTTCTCGTCTTCACCCTGTTTGTTTTTAACAGTCGTGAAAGACAAGTTGTCCATCATCGCTTTAGCAACCTGGTCATTGGTACGCGCCCAAATATCGACCACTTTGTTATAACGTTCGCCGGCAGTTACGAAACCTTGTTCGAACTGTTGTTCGATTTCACGAACTTCAGCTTCCGCTTTACCAATAATGACTTGTTTTTGCGGTGGAATAACCATGTCTTCCATACCGACAGATACACCTGAACGCGTCGCCTGACGGAAGCCTAGGTACATCAATTGGTCAGCGAAGATAACAGTATCTTTCAGACCCAATTTACGGTAGCAAGAGTTAATTAACTTAGAGATGTTTTTCTTGGTCATCTCAACGTTAATTTGCTGGAAATCCATACCTTCAGGCACAACTTCCCAAAGTAGGCAGCGACCAGGTGTGGTATCTACAATAATGGTTTGATGTTCACGGTTGCCATCTTCATCGATGACAGTCTGGTGTACACGTGCTTTAACGCGAGCGTGTAGATCAACCTGACCTGTTGCCAGTGCACGGTTTACTTCGTGAGTATCCGCGAACACCATGCCCTCACCTTTGGCATTGATTGCATCACGCGTGATGTAATACAAGCCCAAGACAACGTCCTGAGACGGCACGATGATTGGCTCACCGTTCGCTGGAGACAAGATGTTGTTGGTCGACATCATTAACGCACGCGCTTCTAACTGCGCTTCAAGTGTTAATGGTACGTGTACCGCCATTTGGTCACCATCGAAGTCGGCGTTAAACGCAGCACACACGAGCGGGTGTAGACGGATCGCCTTACCTTCAATCAGGATCGGTTCAAATGCTTGAAGACCTAGACGGTGAAGTGTTGGCGCACGGTTCAACATCACTGGATGTTGACGGATCACGTGAGCAAGAACGTCCCAAACTTCTGGCGTCTCGCGCTCAACCATTTTCTTCGCAGCTTTAATGGTGGTTGCTTGACCAGATGCTTGTAGTTTCGCGAAAATGAATGGCTTGAACAGTTCAAGTGCCATTTTCTTCGGAAGACCACATTGGTGCAAACGCAGGTTTGGACCAACGGTAATGACCGAACGACCTGAGTAATCGACACGTTTACCCAATAAGTTCTGACGGAAACGACCTTGCTTACCTTTGATCATATCTGCCAAAGATTTAAGCGGACGCTTGTTTGAACCGGTAATTGCACGACCACGACGACCGTTGTCTAACAATGCATCGACAGACTCTTGCAACATACGTTTTTCGTTACGTACGATGATGTCTGGCGCTGCAAGGTCAAGAAGACGCTTCAAACGGTTGTTACGGTTAATCACACGACGGTAAAGATCGTTCAAGTCAGAAGTCGCGAAACGACCACCTTCAAGTGGTACCAACGGACGAAGGTCTGGTGGCAGAACTGGAAGTACAGTCAACACCATCCATTCTGGCTTGTTGTTCGAATCGTTGAATGCTTCCATCAACTTCAAACGCTTAGAGGCTTTTTTCAGCTTGGTTTCTGAAGTTGTCACAGGAATTTCTTCACGAAGACGCGCAATTTCAGCTTCAAGATCGATGTCTTTCAACAAGTCTTGAACCGCTTCAGCACCCATTTTCGCTGTGAATTCATCACCGTGTTCTTCCAACGCATTGAAGTATTCTTCATCGTTCAGAAGCTGGTATTTCTCAAATGGTGTCATACCAGGATCGGTAACCACATAAGATTCGAAATACAATACGCGTTCGATATCACGTAGCGTCATGTCTAATAATAGACCGATACGGCTCGGCAATGATTTCAAGAACCAGATGTGTGCAACTGGAGAAGCTAGCTCGATGTGACCCATACGTTCACGACGAACTTTCGCAGTTGTCACTTCAACGCCACATTTTTCACAAATGACGCCTTTGTATTTCATACGCTTGTATTTACCACACAAGCATTCGTAATCTTTTACTGGACCAAAGATTTTGGCACAGAATAAACCATCACGTTCAGGTTTGAACGTACGATAGTTAATGGTTTCTGGCTTTTTAACTTCACCGTGAGACCATGACTTAATCATTTCTGGTGACGCAAGACCAATACGGATGCGGTCAAACTCTACAGGAGCATGACCGTCTGAATCCGTCTTTTTGCGCATGATATCGAGCAAGTCTTTCAATTTTTTTCTCCGTGTGTCGAGGAGATTTTCACTTCTCGACTGGGTCACAAATATTGTTTTTAACTGAATTGGGAATCCCAAGAATCCCCCTAAATCCCCCTTTATAAAGAGGGACTTTCCCCTCTTTCTTAAAGAGGTGAGAAGCACTGCTTCGCAAGGGAGATTCAATGGAACTAATTAGTCACCATTTTTCAGTTCAATGTTGATACCTAAAGAACGGATCTCTTTGGTCAATACGTTGAACGATTCAGGCATACCCGGGTCCATATAATGGTTACCATCTACAATATTCTTGTAGATACGGGTACGGCCTTCAACGTCATCCGATTTCACAGTCAGCATTTCTTGTAGCGTATATGCTGCACCGTAAGCTTCTAGTGCCCAGACTTCCATCTCACCGAAACGCTGACCACCGAATTGTGCTTTACCACCCAGCGGCTGTTGCGTGACTAGAGAATAAGAACCAGTTGAACGCGCATGCATCTTGTCATCAACTAAGTGGTTCAGTTTCAGCATGTACATATAACCTACAGTTACTGGACGGTCGAAACGCTCACCAGTACGACCATCATATAATACTGTCTGACCAGTACTTGATAGACCTGCAAGTTGTAACAATTCTTTGATCTGACCTTCTTCAGCACCATCGAATACAGGTGTTGCCAAAGGCACACCAGCACGCAAGTTACCAGAAAGTTTCAAGATTTCTTCATCAGTCAAGCTGTCAAGATCTTCTTGCTCGCCACCAACTTTGTTATAAATCTTGTCCAAGAAATCACGAAGCTCAAGTACAGTACGCTGTTCTTTCATCATCTTGTCGATTTGATCGCCAAGACCTTTGGCAGCCATACCTAAGTGAGTTTCAAGAATCTGACCCACGTTCATACGCGATGGTACGCCCAGCGGGTTCAGTACGATATCAACAGGTACACCATTGGCATCGTGTGGCATGTCTTCTACCGGCAAGATGTTTGATACAACACCCTTGTTACCGTGACGACCGGCCATCTTATCACCCGGCTGGATGCGACGTTTTACCGCAAGATAAACTTTAACTACTTTCAATACGCCAGTGGTCAGCTCATCGCCTGTAGAAAGTTTGCGTTTTTTCTCAGCAAATTTCTCGTCAATTTCGAAGCTCTTCTCTTTCAAGAACACTTGAATTTGCGTTAGACGTTCAGCGATTGCTTCATCAACCGGTTGAATTTCAAGAAGATCAACAAGCTCTAAACCAGACAACACGTCTTCAGACAGTTTGTCGCCACGTTTAGTGGTACCGCCACCATTCGACTCTTGGCCATTCAGTAGACGGATTACACGTTCACGTGCTGCTTCTTCAAAGATCTTGAACTCTTCTTTCAAGTCTTTACGGTAAGCATCAAGCTGAGCTTTTTCAATTGCTTGAGCACGTTCGTCTTTTTCAAGACCATCACGTGTAAACACTTGAACGTCAATCACAGTACCTTTGGTACCAGATGGAACGCGTAAAGATGAATCTTTAACGTCAGCTGCTTTTTCACCGAAGATTGCACGAAGCAATTTTTCTTCCGGCGTTAGCTGCGTTTCACCTTTAGGCGTCACTTTACCAACAAGAATATCACCTGCTGTTACTTCAGCACCGATGTAAACAATACCTGATTCATCAAGTTTAGAAAGCGCTGCTTCACCCACGTTCGGGATATCGGCCGTGATTTCTTCAGCACCAAGCTTAGTATCACGTGCTACACATGACAATTCCTGGATATGAATCGAGGTTAAACGGTCTTCTTGAAGTACACGCTCTGAAAGTAAGATCGAGTCTTCGTAGTTGTAACCGTTCCAGGTCATGAATGCGACGCGCATGTTTTGACCAAGCGCTAGCTCACCGCCATCAGTCGATGGACCATCGGCCAATACATCACCACGACCCACTTTATCGCCCAGGTTCACCAGAACTTTCTGGTTGATACAGGTGTTTTGGTTTGAACGGGTGTATTTGATCAGGTTATAGATATCTACACCTGCCTCACCTGCGATCATCTCTTCTTCGTTCACACGAATGACTACACGAGATGCATCAACAAACTCGATACGACCACCACGCTGAGCGATCACACATACACCAGAGTCATGTGCTACGTTCGCTTCCATACCCGTACCTACGAGTGGTTTGTCAGCGATTAACGTAGGAACAGCCTGACGTTGCATGTTTGAACCCATCAATGCACGGTTGGCATCATCGTGTTCAAGGAACGGAATCAGTGACGCAGCCACAGATACAACCTGCTGAGCAGATACATCCATATGCGTTACTTTTTCCGGTGGCATGCGTACGAAGTCACCTTGGTGACGTACAGATACAACTTCTTCTAATAAATTACCATCAGCATCTACTGCAGAATCGGCCTGAGCAATCACAGTACCCACTTCTTCAATCGCAGACAGGTATTCAATGTCCATGGTTACACGGCCATCAACTACTTTACGGTAAGGCGTTTCCAGGAAACCGAAGTTGTTCGCTTTAGCATATACAGAAAGCGAGTTGATCAAACCAATGTTTGGACCTTCCGGCGTTTCAATTGGACATACACGACCGTAATGCGTTTGATGTACGTCACGTACTTCAAAGCCCGCACGTTCACGCGTCAAACCACCGGGACCAAGTGCTGATACACGACGCTTGTGCGTGATTTCAGACAACGGGTTGTTTTGATCCATGAACTGAGACAACTGGCTTGAACCAAAGAATTCTTTGATTGCAGCAGCAACAGGCTTCGCATTGATTAGATCTTGCGGAGACAGGTTGTCTGTTTCAGCTTGAGATAAACGTTCTTTAACAGCACGTTCTACACGAACCAGACCGACACGGAATTGGTTTTCTGTCATTTCGCCCACAGAACGAACACGACGGTTACCCAAGTGATCGATATCGTCGACTTCACCTTTACCGTTACGGATTTCAACTAATGTTTTCAATACATCAGTGATATCTTCGTTCGAGAGAATACCTTCAACTTCACGCGACTTCTGGTCTGTACCCACTTCATAAGGACGACCCAAACGACGGTTGAACTTCATACGACCGACTGGAGACAAGTCATAACGCTCAGAAGAGAAGAACAGGTTATTGAACAGGTTCTCAGCTGCTTCTTTGGTTGGTGGCTCGCCCGGACGCATGACTTTGTAGATTTCGACCAATGCTTCTTCACGAGTGGTCGTAGTATCTGCACGTAGAGAATCTGCAACGAATGAACCACGGTCGATATCATTGGTGAACAGAACATTAAACTGCTTCACGCCGCCTTCTGCAATTTTCACCATGACTTCATGGCTCAATACGGTATTTGCAGCAATCACATCGCCATCTTTTAATGCGATGTCTTCAGCCGTGATACGCTCATACAAATACTCATCAGGCACTGCAAGTTTTTCAAGACCTGAAGCTTCCATTTGACGTACATGACGCGCGTTAATACGTTTACCTTGTTCAACGATTGCCTTGCCATCTTTATCCAAGATGTCAAATTGTGCCATTTCGCCGCGCAGACGTTCCGGCACCAAGTCAATTTGATAGCTACCCATGTCAAGATACACAGGGACTTTCTCGTAGAACATGTTGAGAATGTTTTCGTTGCTATAACCCAGCGCACGCAGCACCACAGTCGCAAGTAATTTACGACGACGGTCAATACGTACATAGACTAGGTCTTTGGCATCGAATTCAAAATCTAACCATGAACCACGGTAAGGAATGATACGCGCTGAATAAAGGACTTTACCACTTGAGTGAGTCTTACCTTTATCGTGGTCAAAGAATACGCCTGGTGAACGGTGTAATTGAGATACGATTACACGCTCGGTACCATTAATTACAAAGGTCCCGTTATCCGTCATCAATGGCATTTCGCCCATATAGACTTCTTGTTCACGTACGTCTTTAATTGACTTCGTTTCACGATCTTTCAGGATCAAACGAATTTTTACACGCATTGGTGCTGCATAAGTTGAGCCACGAAGAATACATTCGCGTACATCAAACTCAGGCTTACCAAGACTATACTCAACAAATTCTAAAGCAGCATTGCCAGAATAACTTTCTATAGGAAAAACTGAACGAAATGCGGCTTGGAGACCGATATCTTCGCGGTTTTTTGGTGATTTGCCACCTTGTAAGAACGTTCTGTACGAGTCGACTTGAATCGCGAGCAGGTACGGAGCATCCATAACGCTAGGCAATTTACCAAAATTCTTACGGATCCGTTTCTTTTCGGTATATGAGTATGCCATCTGGAGTCCTCGGAAAGTGTAAACCAAGCCCGCCTGCAGAACGGGCTCAGAAGGAATTACGCTGGCCGATATGGCCACCACTCTTTACAAATGCTGCAATTTTTAGTGGTATTAAAACGCTTATCAATATTTTTTTACTGAAAAATATTGGTAAACGTTTGTTCATTATGTTTATTTTTAATTTGTATGATTTTTATATCATGCAAACAAAAATCGAGCCGATTATTGTAACGCAAAAAGGCTGATGACCCAAGAGCCATCAGCCAATTTTTGGAGCTGATTATAAAAAAACCGGCTCCCTTAAGCTATTACTTAAGAGTAACTGTAGCACCAGCTTCTTCAAGTTTCTTCTTAAGTTCTTCGCCTTCTTCTTTAGAAACGCCTTCTTTAAGAACTGTAGGAGCGCTTTCAACCATGTCTTTAGCTTCTTTCAAGCCAAGGCCAGTTGCTTCACGAACTGCTTTAATTACAGCAACTTTGTTTGCGCCAAAAGAAGTCAATTCAACATTGAATTCAGATTGCTCTTCAGCAGCAGCAGCAGCAGGACCAGCAGCAACAGCTACAGCAGCAGCAGAAACGTTGAATTTCTCTTCGAAAGCAGAAATAAGTTCAACAAGTTCAAGAACAGTTTTTTCAGCAACTGCGTTTAGGATTTCTTCGTTTGTTAAAGCCATGAGATTAACTCCAAATGGGTATTGAATGATGTGTGTGTAAGTTTGAGCTTAAGCAGCTTCTGACTCGTTTTTCTCTTGAAGCGCTGTAAGTAAGCGGCCCAATTTCGAAATAGGAGCTTGAAGAACGTTTGCAAGCATAGTAAGCGCTTTTTCTTGGTTCGGAAGATTCGCGATAACGCTAACTTCTTCGCCTTGATAAAGTTTGCCATCAAATGCAGCAGCTTTAAGTTCAAATGCTTTATTAGTTTTAGCGAATTCTTCGAACAAACGTGCAGCAGCACCCATGTCGTCTTCAGAAGTCGAGAAAGCTAAGATTGTTGGGCCAACAAGGTTGTCGTTCAAGATATTGAATTGAGTATCTTGAAGAGCGCGTTTAGCCAAAGTGTTACGCACGATACGTGTGTGAACACCTAGTTTACGAGCTTCAACGCGAAGAGCAGTTAATTGCTCAACAGTTAAACCTTGATAGTCAGCAACAACAGCAGCAAATGCAGTAGAAGCAACTTCAGTTACTTCAGCTACGATCTGTTTTTTGCCTTCGATAAGAAGAGCCATTGTAAAACCTCCTAACGGTGATTTATGTACTTACGCGAAGTACACTCCCAATTCGTTAATCCATCACTGGACTAACACGCGGAGGATGAACAAATCACACCACCGCGTCTACGCAGGCTGGACGATTAAGAGCGAAGCATAAAACTCCCCTCGCCCGCGGTCTTTGACGCTGATAAATTTTCATTTATCAATTCAAAGTTTGCCTAAGTTTGCAAAATACGACGGAGCGTTTCTTGCGTAAGTTTTAAAGCAGTGCTTTAAAACTTACTCAGGGCTTTAAAATTCTGTATAAGTCGAGACTTATTTAGAAACGTTTGCTACATCAACGATCAAACCAGGACCCATAGTTGAGCTCAAAGTGATCTTTTGAATGTATACGCCTTTAGAAGTCGCAGGTTTCAAACGTTTCAAGTCAGCAACGAGTGCTTCAACGTTTGAACGAACAGCTTCAGCAGTGAAACCTACTTGACCGATCGCAGCGTGGATAATACCCGCTTTGTCTACGCGATAACGTGCTTGACCAGCTTTTGCATTTTTAACTGCAGTTGCTACATCAGGAGTTACCGTACCCACTTTAGGGTTTGGCATTAAGCCACGTGGACCAAGGATCGTACCAAGTTTACCTACAACGCGCATTGCATCTGGAGCAGCAATTACAACGTCAAAGTCAAGGTTACCCGCTTGGATGCTTTCAGCAAGATCATCGAAACCAACAACGTCTGCGCCTTCAGCTTTAGCAGCTTCAGCAGCAGCGCCTTGAGCGAATACAGCTACACGTACAGTTTTACCCGTACCTGCAGGAAGTGTAGTCGCGCCACGAACAACTTGGTCAGATTTACGAGGATCAACACCTAGGTTTACCGCGATATCCAAAGATTCTTTGAATTTAGGAGCTGGAAGGCTCTCTAAAACTGCAACAGCTTCTTCTAGCGTGTAAACTTTGTGCGCTTCTACAGCAGCTACGATCGCTTTTTGACGTTTAGTTAATTTAGCCATGTCTTAAAGCTCCACTTCCAAGCCCATAGAACGCGCAGAACCAGCAATGGTACGTACACGTGCGTCTAAATCAGCACCAGTCAAATCTGGTTCTTTAGTAGTCGCGATTTCTTCGATTTGAGCACGAGTCAACTTACCAACTTTAGTTTTGTTAGGTACAGCTGAACCCTTCTGGATACCAGCAGCTTTCTTAAGAAGAACAGCAGCAGGTGGAGTTTTCATGATGAATGTGAACGACTTGTCGTTGTACACAGTGATCACGACTGGAATTGGTAGACCAGCTTCAACTTTTTGTGTCGCAGCATTGAATTCTTTACAGAATGCCATGATGTTCACACCACGTTGACCTAGTGCAGGACCAATCGGTGGAGATGGATTCGCTTTACCAGCTGGAACTTGCAGCTTGATATAGCCGTCAATCTTCTTAGCCATTTCAAATTACCTCTGGGTGCAAACGCCGGTGAAGGCTCCCCAATGATTTCAAGTAACGATACCGTTACAACAACAATGCCTGATTTGCACGCAAATCAGGCGTTTTCAACCCAAACCAATTAAACTGATTTTTCGACTTGACGAAATTCCAGTTCAACTTGAGTTGGACGGTTAAATACATTAATGGTCAACGTCAAACGTGACTTTTCGTACTGAACTTCTTCCACCACACCTTTAAAGTCTGTGAATGGACCGTCAACTACGAGTAATTCTTCGCCTGGTTCAAACATCGTCTTAGGACGAGGTGCTTCACCAGTATTGCGTACACGCGCAAGAATCGCATCGGCTTCTTTTTGCGTAATTGGCGCCGGTTTTTCCGCCGTACCACCAATAAAGCCTAAAACTTTCGGACATTCTTTAACAATGTGCCAAGTGTCGTCATTCATTTCCATTTCGACTAGAACATAGCCAGGAAAGAACTTGCGCTCTGATTTACGTTTCTTGCCATCCTTCATTTCTACCACTTCTTCGGTAGGAACCAGGACTTCACCAAAGCTATCGGCAACAGCGCTACGCTGGATTCGATCATTAAGCGAACGCATTACTTGTTTTTCATAACCTGAATAGGCATGAATAATGTACCAACGTTTCATAGCTCTCTTACCCGATAATAAACTTGATTAACCAGCCTAAAATATAATCGAAACACCATAAAACAATGGAGGTAATTACGACTACAACAAGAACTTGCCAAGATGTGGACACAGTCTCTTGCTTGGTAGGCCAGGTCACTCGACGGAGCTCGATTCGTGCATCTTTCAGCAGACGAATAAAGCCTTTGCCTTGATGGGTGGCGTATAATAAACCGAATGCTGCAACGATACAAGCCAAAATCACCCCAACACGCACCCAAATATCATTCGCAGGGGCCCAGTATGCTGGTAAATATTGGTTTACCATCATTGCACCAACCAATAAAATCAAGGCGATAATCCATAGAACCATGTCTAATGGAGAACCAGAACTTACATCTACTGCAGGATTATTTCTTTGAGGAATTGCCGCTTCGCCTAATGCGTCGCGTGATTTTTCATTCGACATTTTTGTACTCGTCGTAGGTTTCGCGACTTATTATATGACCAATTTTGCCGACATCAAGCGTCTTTTTCAAAACTTGGCAGGTCAGGAGGGACTCGAACCCCCAACATTCGGTTTTGGAGACCGACGCTCTACCAATTGAACTACTGACCTGCAAAATAACAAGTTGGAGCCGAAACCCCAACCCGTTTATCTTATTCTATGATTATGCAGTTACTTTAGCAACTACACCAGCACCCACTGTACGACCACCTTCACGGATCGCAAAACGTAGACCTGGGTCCATTGCGATTGGGTGGATTAGCTCTACTGACATCTCAACGTTGTCAC
>NZ_VPCT01000016.1:0-57171 GCF_013418055.1 Acinetobacter sp. YH12208 | reverse complement strand
TGAAAACATTTAGAATATTAAGTGAACGCTATCGAAATAGACGGAAAAGATTCGGTTTACGCATTAACTTAATTGCTGCACTCGTAAACCGGATAAACTTGCAATAATGACTTTCGCAAGAGATCTAATGGATTGGAGATAAATATAAGCTTATGCGTGAATATCTAGGGTCATTTCAATTTTGTCCTGAGACCAGATTTCGATGTCATATTCAATCACCAGATCGTTTGATTTTGAAATACGTTCAATGTAAGTTGCTGTTTGGCTTATAGGAATTCCTAAATATTGGCTCTCAAAATGAGAGACACCGGTATTTTTAATTTTTAACTGACTACTCGTATAATCATAATCAAAGTGATTTTTAATGACATCTTGGACCGAAGTAATCACGTCATAATTCAGCACATCTGGAAATAGCGCAACAGGCAGATAATTGTATTCAAGGAGTACCGGGACATCATCAGCATAACGTAAACGGATAATTTCAATAAAGCCGAGTCTTCTCGTTGCTTCACTAAAAACATCACTGTGATCAAATCGCTCCAGCTGTCTGGTCGAGATCAGTTCTGTTCTGGCATTAAAACCCTGTGCCTTCATATAAGAACGAAAATTTTCAATTGAGTTTGGATAGTATTGAATTTTTTTATTACTCACAAACCAGCCGAGATTTTGCCGTTTGTAAATTTTATCTTCGGCACGAAGCTGTTCATAAGCCTTACGCACTGTTTCCCTTGAACAGTTAAACTTTAATGCCAAGTAACGTTCCGATGGAATCATTTGATTAGAACTGTATTTTTTCAATTCAGCCTCAATCAAATCTCTGATTTCCATATACTTCATTCAGTGAATCCAGCTCGTCAGCGTAAGTTATATTGATGGTACTAAATTAAAGAACAGAGGAAAATTAAAAAAGGTACAGATCAGTAAAAAGATACATTCCCTAGTCTTAATGAGAATTTTTACGGTAATGGTAATCCCCCCTAAAAATATTGATGATGAGAATGCAGGACCTTATCGTCAGCAAAATGTATTAAATTCACTTATGCTCTACTTCCTCACTTGTATCGCAAATTGAATAACATGGCATTTACCACAATGTAATTTTCCCTCCTGCCTTTCTTGCTCCCCGACATAAAAGTGATGGATGTGGTCCTGTCCGAAGACTTCTAGAATGCAACGAGGATCGTATAAATATTCGACATTTGAAGGACCACCGGTTTTATAGTCGATCTGTTCCTTTGAATATAGCTCACCAATAAACCACCCACCGTTGAGCAAGGATTTTCTTATGCCTTCTAAAACCTGTTTTTGTGTTTCTATATCGAAATGACCAAATACACAGATCACATTTTGATAAAACTCCGATGGCCATTGAGCTACTGTTAAATCAACATGTTTAAGTTCAACTTTTATCCCTTGGGCTTCAGCCTTGCTGGACAGATGCGTCAAAGCAACATCAGAATAATCCCAGACTTCCGCTGAAAAAGGGTAACCCTGCTGTCTTGCCCGCTCAGCCAGGTATAAGATATTCCGTCCTTCACCTTCAGCAATTGCCAGTGTTTTACCCTCTATTCGGATTTTGTCCGAAATTTGCTGAATGAAAAGATTTGCTGCTGTGCCATACAGATCTTGCGTCCGGGCATACAATTCATTCCAGTGCTGACTCATTTCAGCCTCCATTTACTAAACGATTCAATCAGCTGGAAAACTCTTTAAATGCCTCTAGGGCATTTGCGGCATACATCAATGAAGGTCCTCCACCCATATAGACGGCAACGCCTAAAACTTCTTCCAGTTCCCGTAGGGTCATGCCCATTTTGACTAAGGTTCGAACATGAAAACCGATACAACCATCACAACGTGCCGCCACACCAATCGCCAAGGCAATTAACTCCTTGGTTTTCGGATCAATCACGCCATCACGCATAGCAGTCTGTGACAATTGGTTAAAACTTTTCATTAAATCAGGCGAATCCTGACTTAAAGTTCTTAAACTGCCCGAAATGTTCTGGGTTAATTCTTTGTATTTCATTGCTTCACCTCAAATAAAGAAATCAGCATTCATTTATATATTCAATAGCTTATTTTTCTACCGGATAGCCCTGTTCCAGCCAGGCCTGGTAACCACCCTGAACCGACTTGACCTGGGTAAAACCCATATTCTGTAAGGTATCGGTTGCCAGTGCTGAACGTCCACCCGTACCACAAATCAAATAAATCGGCTGATCTTTAAGATGTTCCAGTGCCTGCTGGGTATCACAATGATGACTGGCTAAGGGATGCTGGTGAATTCGCATTTCCAAAATACCACGTGGATAATTCACCGCCCGGTCTATCGCTGCTGCTTGGAATTCATCTGGTTCCCGAACATCAATCAGTATGGTTTTATGGTTTTGCATCGCCTCAAACAATTCATTTACGCTGACTTCCTGAATCCGGCTTTTTGCATTCCGGATCAATTGCTCTGCAGTTTTCATCATTTTCATTCTTCCTCGGCCATTAAAACGATATTCACATTGCATAAACGATGCTCAGGGAGATTAAAGCGCTTTAGTTTAGGTACTTAATCGTCTGTTTTAGCCCATGAGCGCTGAATAGATTAAATACATAGCTACCCCAACCACGGTTGTGGCAAATATTTTCTGTACCTTGTTACTGTCAATCCGATGCATCAGACTGCGTCCAATGAACATCCCGACAATACAGGCCAGGACAAAGGCCAGTGTGACCGAAACAGGATATTGAAAGCCCTCCAGTACGTGTGCAGAAATGCTGACCCCACCAATCAGGAAAATAATCATGAGAGAGGTCGCCACGATGCTGCGCATATCGAGATCGGTGAATTTACGCAGGGCTGGAACAATAACAAAACCACCCCCAACGCCAAGCAGACCCGTTAATAAACCTGCCACTACACCAATACCAGCCAGAAAGGAGGCCGTTTTCACATTCCAGATCAGACGACCGGTCGTTTGATTGACCTTGCACGGTGCATTACCATGATCATGGACTTTATTAAAGAAGATCCGGTAAGCAACAATCAGCATGACCAGACTGAAAGCCAGCGTCAGCCAGACTGGAGAAACGATATCAGCCAGATGCACGCCATAACGGGCTGAAGGAATACTGATCAGCGCGATCCAGAGCGCAGCGCGATAACGTACAATACGCTTGAATAAACCTTCGAACGTTCCAACCAAGGCCGACAGCGTGACTGCCAGCAAGCCCACCGGCGCAGCCTGAGCTACCGTCCAACCCTGACTCGCCATCAGTGCCGGTACAGCCAGAATGCCGCCACCAGCACCGGTTAGACCCAGCAAGCCACCAATCGCCAATCCTTCCAGTATTAATGCCCACATCGCCCTCTCCCTTATCCACAAAAATGATTCAATAAAGGTTGAACTTTTTGTTGAATCACGACACAAGCTTATTTGAAGTAGTTAAGAGGAAGCTTGAGGTAAGAAACACCATTTTGCTCTGGCTCAGGAAACTGCCCTGCTTTCATATTGATCTGAATCGCCGGTAGAATCAGTTTAGGCATACTCAGTCCTGAATCCCGCTGGTTGCGCATCTGAGCAAATTCAGCTTTACTGATTCCCTGATGAATATGAATATTCTGTGTCTTTTGTGTCTGTATATCAGATTCACACACATAGGATTCACGTGTTTCAGGCAAATAGTCATGACATAAAAAGACCCGGGTATCTTCTGGCAACTGAAACAGGCTTTGTACCGAATCATAAAGCTGTTCTGCACTGCCACGCGGAAAGTCACAACGTGCTGTACCATAATCTGGCATAAACAGGGTATCACCCACAAAAACCGCATCACCAATCACATAACTCAGGCAAGCAGGCGTATGTCCCGGTGTTGGAATGTTATAGGCTTTCAATGTTCCGATTTGGAACGACTCATGATCTTCAAATAAATAATCAAAGAGCTGCTGGGCATTCCATTGTTTAATATCCAGATGATAAATCGCGCCAAAAGTTTGCTGAACAATACCAATTTTCTGGCTCATGGCAATCTTGCCACCTAACTCAGCTTTGAGGTATTGCGCTGCAGTCAGATGATCAGCATGGACATGGGTTTCCAGAATCCACTCGACCGTTAAACCCTGCTCTTTAATATAGGCAATAATTTTATCGGCATGAATAGTTGAGGTACTTGCTGATGCCGGATCGTAATCCAGAACGCTATCAATAATGGCGCAGGCTTTGGTTGCAGGATCACGTACAACATAACTGAAGGTATTGGTATCTTCGTGAAAAAAATCTTTTACTATAGGTAAGTTTGACATCGTTAAGCTCCTGACCATTTACGGTGAATCCATACACCCACCAGCATTGCTACAATAAAATAGAGCACTTGATAGTGGCCCAAACCGATCAAGGTGAAACTTGGCGCCGGACAGATGCCGGCAATGCCCCAACCTGCACCAAATAAAACCGCACCTGTGATCAGTTTTTTATCTATCTGATTATTTTTAGGTAAATCAATAGGGTCATTAAATACTGTTTTCGGTTGCGCCGTACGTAATGCTTTCTGGAAGGGAATAAAGGCCACCGCAATCGCGCCCATCATGACAAAGGCCAGACTGGCATCCCAATCGCCAAACAGATCCAGGAAATCGAGTACTTTTTCCGGATTGGACATGCCTGATACCATCAATCCCACAGAGAACAGCGCACCAAATAAAAAGGCAAACACATTTTTCATTTTAGAATGCTCCTGTGATATGACGGATAATATAAACAGCGACAAAACCTGCAAACATGAAAGTCATGGTCGCGATGATAGAACGCTTAGACAGGCGACTGATGCCACAAATTCCGTGACCACTGGTACAGCCCGAACCTAAGCGTGTCCCAAAGCCCACTAGCAGACCTGCCACAATCATCATCAGTGGGCTGGCATTCAATTCGATTTCAGGTTGTACAAACAGACCATAAATAAACGGTGTGAGGATCAAGCCTAATAAAAACCAGATTGCAGGCGTTTTAAACATGGTTTTTGAGTTTAATACTTGCCCAATCAAACCACTGATTCCTGCAATACGGCCATTGACGTAAAGATAACCAACTACGGAAAGCCCGAGCATTAAGCCGCCAATAAATGCGATGAGGAAGTCATGCATGATGAATTAATCCCTATACAATATACTTTTTTATATTATATAATAAAAAATATTAATCAAGCAGTTTTATGGTAAATTATGTAAACTGCACGGGCTACATCAAAAGTTGTGAGGACATTTATGGATATGATTGCTGAAAATGCCAAAATTGATTTTTCTCAAGTCGATTTCGTCAGCCAATGCCTAAAAGTTTTGGCCAATCCTGATCGTCTGAAAATCTTATGTGTCCTGGTCGATGGGGAAATGAATGTTCAGGAAATTGAAGAATCTACTGACATTCATCAACCTACACTTTCACAACAGCTGACTGTATTGCGTAAGGCCAACATGGTTGGCACCCGACGTGAGGGCAAGCAGATTTTCTATCGTCTGAGTGATCCCAAGGTCTTGAGCCTGATGCAAAAGCTGTACGAGCTGTATTGCGCCTAGCCCTCCTCTTAATGCAACCAAAAAGAAATGATCAGAAGCAGCCCGCTAAAAGCAGTAAACAGGTTTAGCCATACAGGATGCTGGGTATAATAACCTTCAATAAATTCCGGCGGTCCCAGTGATGTCCATCCCCCTCGATATTGCAGGATTGAGGCGATATTCACCAACATGCAAAACACAATCACCGCAATCCCCATCCACTGTGCATAGGCTATTTTTTATGCATAACGTTCATGATCGACTAATTACAATAGCCGGTTGGATTTTTCAATCACAAAACCAAATGCAATTAATGTCAGACCATTCCGGTTCCCTGCCAGAGCGGTTCATTCCAAAGCAAACAATACCCGTGGATGATCCAAAGTGGACATATCTCATCCGATCTTATTGTTCAAAAATTTCTTTGACGTCCATCGCCAGGCCTTGAGTAGATTTAAATTCACCCTGGTTATTTTTCCAGGCCATCGACGGTGTGGAGAAAAAGCCGTATTTCCCCATTAGGGCCTGGTTGGCATCAATTTTTGCAGCAATTTCTGCAGGAATCTTTGCCATTTTCTTGAGCTGCTTTTTGCCTTTATTCTTGTTTATATCATTAAAAACTGCTGCTGGATTTTTCGACATTAACAATGTTGCCACCTGACCACGGCTTTCTTCACGGATCACACCGACCTGAATATGACGCAGCTGTACCTTGCCTGATTCGACCCAAGGCCGAGCCGCCTGCCAGAATTTATAGCAATATGGACAATTCGGATCGGAAAAGACATAAACCACTCGTGGTGCATCCGGCTTGCCATCCTGAATCCAGGTCGATTTTTCCAGGGTTTTCCAGACATCATCCAATACCGCTTTTTTCATATGCTTTTCAATCTGCTCATTGGACAGGCTTTTCCCTTGCGCATCAAACAGTTCGCCCTTGATATAATATTTGTCATCGTTGGAGATAAATACTGTATTGGAGTACTGGTCTTCATGCCCCACCCAACCGGTCATTCCTTGCGGTGCCGGAATCTGTTTTACAAACACAAAACCCTGTTTTTCAATATTCTGTTTAATATTCGCCTGCGTGTGCATGCTCATGATCAGGAACATGCCTGCACCCAGTACCCGGTAAATTCTGTTCATACTAAGTCCTTCCGTTTTTTTAAGGTTGATCTGAAATTCTGTTTAAATATTGCTGCAACATGGCCGGACTGAGTTCCCCCATATGCCGCTCGACCAGCTGGCCTTGAGCATTAAAAAACAGCGTCGTTGGCAGGCCAAAACTATTCAGCTGCTGTGGCAGTTCACCATATGGGTCCAGCAGGACATGTTTAAATTGAAACTGATGTTTTCTTAAATAGGCATTTACGGTGGCTACCTCCTCACCCTGATTCAGCATGACAAAATTCACTTGAGGATGCTGCTTGGCTGCTTTGGCCAATACCGGCATTTCGCGATGACACGGCGGACACCAGCTCGCCCACAAATTAATTACCGTGGGCTGGCCAATGAATTGGCTGAGTGGAATCTTATCTGTACCCAGACGTTCCTGTTCTAGTCCAGCAAAGGCTAGATCAGGAAACGCTGCTTCAGTTTTTAGACTGGATTTGAACGCGAGCCCAAGCCCGACCCAGAGTACAAAGATGATCAGCAAGATGGCTTTGAATCGGGTCTGCAACTGTCTGTTGCGAATGACATACCATAAAGTACCTATCAGCACCCCGCCCCATAAATGAAAACCTTTGTCCTGGATTTTCAGTATGTCGATGGGGGCTACAAAATACAGCTCGGCATTGAGTAGAACGAAAACAAGACGTGCACCCAGCATCCCTAGCAGAAAACTGCTCCAGAGCAAATCCTGACTTTGTCCAAGCAGCTGTTTAGACCATGAATACTTTCTGGCTAATCCAAACAGGACGGCAGATAACAGCATCAAGCCAGTGGCAACAATCATGAGTGTCCAGGGCAACATCAAAGGTCCCAGATGCAGCGCATCACTGGAAATCATCATAGTTGCTCCCCTTGTAGTTGCTGCAATGTGCCTAGTAAATGTGCCGCACTAAAGCTTCCGGTCAAGCGCAACTCACGCTGCTCCTGATGCGCTGCATTTAAAAATATAAAGGTGGGTGGACCGAGGATTTGCCATTCTTTTAGCAGCTCATCCTGACTTGGATGATAGTGGGTCAGGTCTAATTTGATACGAACCACATTTTGTAAAGCCGTCTGGACATCACTACGTGGAATCACTTCCTTTTCAATCGGTTGACAGGCCACACACCAGTCCGCATACACATCAATTACCACTGGCTGTGCAGGATGTTTGGCTAAAACCTGTTGCAATTCTGCGGCTGTACTGACCTTCTGCCATTCAAGCCGTGATTCCACATGGGCGACCTGTACCTGACTCCAGACATGATAGAGCTGCATGCCTCCTGCAAAGACCAGTAAACCACTGAGCAGCATCAGGACTATTTTCGATACAGACCGATGCACATGGGGCAGCATCTTGAACAAGAAGTAGCCTGAACAGGTGATCAGTACTACACCCAAAAGGCTCAGGTATAAAATGCCGGGCAATAGGGGGCGGGCAAAATACAAGGCCAGGGCCAGCATGACAAAGCCAAAACTAAACTTCAGGCGATCCATCCAGATGCCAGGTTTGGGTAAAAGATGGGACCCAAATACAGCTGCGATAAATAGTGGCAAGCCCAGCCCAAGGCCTAAGACAAACAGATAGCTGGCACCCAAAATCGGTTGATTAAGCTGAGACACATAGATTAAGGCACCGGCCAACGGTGCACTCATACATGGCCCGACAATCAGTGCCGCGATCATGCCCATGAGACCAGCACCAATCAGCGTGCCACCCTTCTGCTTTTGCTGCCATTGATCCAGCCGCTGTAACATGCCTTGAGGTAAGGACAGCTGAAATGCTCCGAACAGATTAAGCGCGAACAAAACAAACAGAATGCTGAAAATACTGATGAATATCGGACTTTGAAACCAGCGCTGAAAACTGTAACCGAGCTGTGCCACAGCAAGTCCTATGACCGCATAGACCAGTGCCATACCCAAAACAAAGACCAGCGCAATCAGTGCAGCACGGTAGCCCCGGTGCTGCTGAACCAGAATTCCCGTTAAAATTGGAATTAAAGGTAAAGAACACGGTAAAAATGCCAGCAGAATGCCAAGCCCGAGAAAAATCAGAGCATTAATCAACAGACCTTGTTTCGACAGCAAACTTAAAAAATACTGGTCATTGTTCCACTGGTCATTCATGCCTGCTGATGAAGTTTGATTTTTAGGGTCTGTAATAAGCTGGTCGTTTTTCTCTGTTAATTCCACCTCAGGCTGCACGACAGGGTCGGAAACTGCAGCGACTTGCACTTTCTCCACCTTTTCTTCAGCCAGTGCTTGATCTGTACTTTGAGTTTGCCCTATAGCTTGGAGCTCATCTTTCTGAGTAGTCAAAATCTTTTCGTTTGCTTCTGGCTGTGTAGTGCTGGCCAGCAGCTTTTGAGGCTTGCTCAAGTTTTGCGCTGGAAATAAACCATCTGCATCAGTTTTTACTGTGGTGCGTTGCACCGGATAACATAAACCGCTTTCTGCACAGCCCTGCCACTGCACCGCAAACTGCTGGTTGGGCTGGACATTCATATTGGTTTTGACTTGCCCATAATGCACCTGAGTCAAACCGAAATTGGGATCATCTTTGTCTTCAGGTTTGGGCAATGCCAACTTGACTGGGGTCTGCTGATGAGACACTTTAAGCTGGTCATGATACAGATAATAACCCTCTGCGATTTTCCAGCTAAGCTCTGCCTGATCCTGACTTGTAGAAACCACCTGAAACTGAAAAGCCTGATCCGGTGGTAAAAAGTCTGCATGTGCAGTTCCCGTCATGATTCCACCGCCGATCACGGCACCCAATATCCACTTCAACATCCAGCTGATCTCCTCCTGTTAGGACTGCATTATTGAAAAACTAAAATTAAGACAACATTAACAGCCCAAATCATTTATAAAATAATGGCAGTTTGATCAGGATGTTCTATGTTTATTGTATTGGTTGAGGATGATCCCTATATCGCACAGAGCATTTGTGCTGCTCTGAACTATCTGAATATTTCAGTGGAGCATGTCAGTCACGCACGTGCTGCAGATTATTTTATCCGGCATAGTGCTGTCGATTTGTGTTTACTGGATTTAGGCCTGCCGGATCAGGATGGCCTGGACTTGCTGCACAGCTGGCGACGTGACCAGATTGATCTCCCGGTACTGGTATTGACGGCACGGCTGCGGACCGATCAGTGTGTTCAGGCCCTGAATGCCGGTGCCGATGACTACCTGACCAAACCCTTTGAGCTGGAGGAACTGATTGCCCGGATTCATGCCCTCACCCGTCGCCACCGCGGCTTTGCCTCGAATACACTGCAATTTGATGACCTGGTTCTGAATCGGGATACCCAGACTGTGACCTACCAAGACCAGGCCGTGAGTTTATCTCGCCGTGAATTCAGCCTGCTGGAAACCCTGATGAGCCACCCCAACCAGATCCTGAAAAA
Organism: Acinetobacter sp. YH12208; assembly: GCF_013418055.1. Taxonomy (NCBI): domain Bacteria; kingdom Pseudomonadati; phylum Pseudomonadota; class Gammaproteobacteria; order Moraxellales; family Moraxellaceae; genus Acinetobacter; species Acinetobacter sp. YH12208. The sequence goes on along the minus strand of NZ_VPCT01000016.1, from coordinate 47,058 downwards.
TGAACAGCTTATTGACAAGCTCTATGGTTTTCAGGACGCTATCGAGAGCAATGCCCTGAATGTACACATTTATCACCTGAGACAAAAACTACATCCAGACTTGATTCAGACCGTTCGTGGTGTGGGCTATATTTTCAAACCGTTTGAGCATCGTCATGTTTAAGCACAGCTTGAAATGGCGTTTGGCCATGAGTCTTTTGGCCGTGTTTATTGTGCTGTGGAGTGCGGTATTTTCATGGCTGTATATTGACCTGAAACAACGTTTACAAGACACGCTGGATCAACGCCTATCGGCATCTGCGCAAATGGTTGCCCGGCTGATTCAGCAGCTACCGCTGGATAGTCTGGGGGATGCAACCTTATCCAAATTAGCCAAGAATGATGATGCAAACCAGTTAATTGCCTGTGAAGTCTCTCTTTTTAGCTCTGACATCTCGTTAGATAATCAGGTCATTGCCAAAACACGCGGTGCCCCCCAAAATTTAAGCCAGCGACCAGAAGGATTCAGCACCTGGCAGCAGGGTGATACGGAATGGCGCAGTTATGTCCTGCGTCGTGGTGATATTCAGGTGGTGGCGGCAGAACGTATGTTCTTGAGGGATACCTTACTACAGCAGATTCTACAGTCCGTACTGGTTCCCTTGGTCTTCTCACTGCTAATCTGTATTGCCCTGATCATCTTTATTATCCGCAGACAGTTCCGGTCTTTGGATCAGCTCAGTCAATACCTGAACCAGAAAAACCTTAGCTATTCAGAGGCGGCAGATTTTTTAATGCAGCTCAAGCCTGCAAGCATTCCCCAAGAAGTACAGCCTTTTGTCAACAATTCCACGCAGTTGATTCAGAAACTCAATGACAGTCTGCAACAGGAGAAAGCCTTTAGTGCCTATGCTGCACATGAATTACGCAGTCCCCTGACCGCAATTAAAACCCATGTACAACTGGCACAGCTGATCGGTCAGCAGCAGAACCTGCCTGAATCCATTCAGCACAATTTGCAGCAGGCCAATGAGAGTATCCGGCGTTATACACTATTACTCGAGCAGCTTTTATTGCTGACCCAATCAGAAAACAGTCTCCAGGAAATGACTGAGGCCATCTGGCTTCGCCCCACACTTGAGAAAGTTCTTGCAGACTTAGGTACACGCTATCCAGAAATGAACAAAAAAATACAGGTGAACTGGGAAAGTCTAGGCGAAATTCAGCTACCTGAATTTGTGCTGTATACCGTACTGAAAAATCTGCTTGAGAATGCACTGCTGCATGCACAGGCTGAACAGATTTGGATTTCCATGCAGTCTGGTTGCCTGGTGATTGAAGATAATGGCCAGCAACTTACAGCAGAAGATATTCAACATTTAGGACAACGCTTCTGGCGCAAATCTGCTCAGCAGCATGGCCATGGTTTAGGACTGGCATTAACTGCTAACCTGTTAAAACAATATGGCTATCAGCTCTCTTTCAATGCCCGTCGACCCTATGGTGGGCTCAGCATTGAAATAAAGTACGGCGTGTCTAAGCTTGACATGCAAGCTTAGGGATATCCAGCCATACGGCTGTTGGAAAATACCGGGTCAGATACTCCTTTAAATATTGAATGGTATCCATCGCAATCGTTTGATCCTGGTGGTCATCAGCATGGTTAAATGCCACAGCATAAAGCGTGACTTCACGTTGTTTGAGTAGCTCCAGACTCAGTAGAGTATGATTAATACTGCCCAGACGGCCTGAAGTCACCAGAATGACAGGGTAGTGATGCGCTGCAATATAATTGATCGTCAGCATGTCCCGGGTCAGCGGCACCATTAATCCACCCGCTCCTTCAAGCAGAACCCGGTCATAACGCTCGGCCAGTATAGTGGCTGCCTGCTGAATTTTTTCGAAATCGATTGAACGCCGATCCAGTTCAGATGCCAGATGCGGTGAGGCCGGATAGCTAAAGATTTCTGGCATGGTCAGCTTGCCACCTGAGTGCAACTTAATTTAAAAAATAATTGAGGATGTTGTTAAATAAGCTCAAAAAAATAGAAGTGATTACTGGTACGCTTTCACAAGTCCCTTTTTGCTCCGTTCTATATGATAAATCCCGGTCATTGCACTGAATCACTGCTAAAATCTTTTCTTCTATTTGAGTAATGGCCTGCCATACTTAGGCTATTTAGCATACAAAATAAATAAGGAGGCATCATGCCTCTTTGAGCTGTTACTATTTACTTTCTTTTTCCGTTGGCATAAGTCAATCGATTGCTTTTAGACACTATATGGCTGGCAAAATTCCTGTAAATCGAAGGAGTCTTTCAACTGACATAAGCGCTGATACCTTCAGTTAAATCCATGAACTGAGATGCCTCCAGATAATCATTCACTGCTGTAACATGATCCCATCCTGTCCCGGATCACATCACGGGCTGTTTTTAAAACTCCACATAAAACTTTTCAATCAACTGCTGTGTTCTAATCAGCAGATGTTTAAACACATTATCCCGTTCAAATAGCTTCACCTTATAATTTGGCGAGTCTTTAAGTTCTTCCTTGCGCAACAAATGCTTGGAGAACTCGTAATATTCCAGTACATTTTTTATCGTCTCTGGCTTCAAATTCTCCCTCTATGATGCCAGTCAAGGTATTGGCAATATTCCAGATTTTTTGTAGCTGTTGCACCTGGGCATGATTATGACAGTCCAAATCACGAACTCATTAATCCAGTGATTTCGCCTAAAATTTTCAATCATGCCATCGTAAGAAGGTGGCAAAAGACATAGTTTTTCGTGGGATTATGGCGTGAATAATAGTAAGTTTTTGACCCCAAGAAAAAAGTGTAGCAACTTACTACACTTTTTAGATATTCAGAATTTAGGTATTTTCACTTGTATTTTAGACAAGATGTAGCAAGTCCGAACTGCGACATTTTCCCAATGAGCGCCCGCTAATCTCACTAAAAAGATGTACCAGAAATATTCTAGTTATTTGCGAAAAATGTCAGACATGCAAAAAAAAATCATTCACTCGGAATGTTTTTCAATGCGCTGTAGCAATTTGCTACACTTTTTAAATAATTTCTTTACCAAAAATCTCATTCAAACGCTCGCGATTTTCCTGAACAAAAGTCGGATCATTTTTGAGCTTATATTTCATCTCTTTCTTGAAATCATTCATGGATGCACCGGCCACAGCAAAATCCATTTGAAACATAATATCGTTCACAATAACATTCGCCTGAGAATCGGTTAAACAGCCTTCGATCTTAAACCACTTGCTGAACTGCGTATAATTCGGATCATTGGCATAGATATACCAGGAACGTACGGTCATATCAAACTTTGCCCCCAACTCTTTCACGATGGCATTATCATCAAAATCTACATCCAAATAGATTTGAGTCTTTTCGTTAAATTGCGGGAGAGCCGCTTCAGTATCTCCACTCATAATTTTAAACCGCACACCCACAATAGGACGGCCTTTCTTAATAGTGTCATATTCTAGCTGCAAACTGGTTTTAGTATTAATTTCTTCAACAATTTTATCCAGAATATAACGCCTAAAATCTACCCAACGGTCATATTTTTTTTCACCGATGTCAATCAACGCTTTTAAATTCTCTAAGGTGAGTTCAACTTCATAGGTGTCGAGATTCGCATACTTAAATTCATTTTTAACAATATAAGAATATAGACTCATACTTGTGACAGAGTCTAAAGCAAATAAATCTTTCAACTGGTAAGTGGTAAAATTCCCACTGGCCAGACGGGTGAAGTAAGGCAGCACTTCACTGGTAAAGCGAATCTGTAAGGCATTTTTGGCATCATCTTCCCAGCGCAGTTCCCGGATAATCGGTACCACAGAATGGACTTTTTTTACTTTACGCTTGACGTCATCTACAGGCTCTTCAATTACAAAATGAGCAACCCGAGATGAAAGTTCCCTATAAATCCGGTCAATAGCCACATTAATGGAATTCTTCTTATTGAGTCCTAACAATTCCCCCAAATCTTCTTTATGCAGATAGATATAGGTTTTCTCGGTAATTTCACGATCTTGGTTATTTTTTTCACCATAGTTTGCAACCGCCATTGCATAAAGCAGTGCCTTATATTCATTAGAAGACAATTCAATAGGGCGAATTAAGCGGTTACTGGTACTCACCACTCCATTCTGTCGAATATTGCCGATACAATAAGGTAAATATTCTATTTCTTGTTTTTCGTTAAAATCGCTCATAAGTGAAAAATTAAAAGTTATTCCCCCTATTTATACATAAAAGTGGAATAACATTCAACATCTTCACCTTACAGATTCACTTTAAGTGCTTATCCCTTTAAAAGGATGTGCTAAAGATCAAGAGTGGAAAGCATGTCATCATTTTTTTAGATTTAGCCTAATCCTTAACCCAAAGGTGGAAACTTTGAAAAAATTTCCACTTATTAGTGACAAGCTTTCCACTTTTATCAACTGAGAAGAGCTTAAATCGTTTTCTTTGCATTTTTTTGTGGCCAAAAATACCGTTATAAGTGAAAAAATCATTTGGTTTAGCACTTTTCAGTGACAAAGCTTCCACCTTTAGAGAGAATCAAGTACTAAATCGGACTTTTTTTTGCAATTTTTAAAGGGAAAACATAACTTATCCACAAGTATAAAAATAAGCGTGACAAGTCTTCCACCTTTAAAGTCAGATCATGATACTTATCAACAGATTAAAGTTTTGAATTTAAATATTTTTATAACTTAATTTCATGTTTTTTTTTAAACCAGTGACAAGTCTTCCACCATAGTGACAAGTCTTCCACCTTTCAGTGACAGCTCTTCCACCTTTCAGTGACAAGTCTTCCACCTTTCAGTGACAAGTCTTCCACCTTTCAGTGACAAACCTTCCACTTTTCGGTGACAAACCTTCCACCTTTAAAGACGTAAGATATTGTTTTAAAAAGGGAAAAATTGTCCTAATTATAATTACTTAATTATATTAATTAATACTAATTATAATTAGCTAGCTATATTTTATATAAAACTTTAATTTGTTTTCTTTGTTAGCCGATATTGATTCGTACTTTAATATCATTCAAATAAAGTGTAGCAAGTTGCTACAAGTTCCACTATATTAGGATCATTCGAATGGGGTCTGATATGACAAATAAATCGACTAAAATTATTGCTGTAGCAAACCATAAAGGTGGTTGCGGGAAGACCACCACGGTTGTTCATCTGGCTGCAGAGCTAGCAGACTTGGGGCATAAAGTATTGGTGATTGATTTAGATCCACAAGCCAATGCAAGTTTACATATCGGATTAAGACATCCGAGTGAGGTTGAAACCACTTCTGCTGAATTACTGGTAGGTGATTTGAACCTATTGTCTGATGCCTTACAAGAAGAAACCAATTTTAAAAATGTTTCTTTAATTTATGGTTCACTTACTTTAGGTAAAACAGAAGACCAACTTAAAGATGATGCCCCAAGACCCTCTGAAGAGCTCTCTAACAAGTTGGAATTATTAAACGGATTATATGATTTCATCCTGATTGACTGTCCTCCAAGCCTAAAACTTCTGACCAGTAATGCCTTGGCTGCATCTACCCATGTTATGGTGCCGATTGAATCCGGTTCACAATATGGCCTATATGGTGTCACTGACTTAATTAACCATTTAAGTAAAATAAGACGGGTCAATCCCGAATTGAAACTGTTAGGTGCTTTGCTGATTAAACATGATGAACGTCAAAACGTCTGTAAACTGATACGAGATGAAGCTTTAAGCCAGGTCGGCGAATTGTTAAAAACGACCATTCCAATGAGTACGAAAGTCAATCAAGCAGCAATTTTACAACAGCCATTGTTGCGCGTAGATAAAAATTCTAAAGTTCGTAAAGCGTTCCAAGATTTAGCGAAAGAAATCATCAATCGTGTTGAATAAAGGCACTCTGAGAATCCTATGGTAAGTACAAAAGAATTGTTGGCACAACGTCTTCAGCAAAATACTCAAAAGCATCAACAAGCTCAGCAAGAGCATGTCAACGATGTGAAAGAATTACGTCGTAATGTCCAAATTACAGACATTCAACCTAGTCCCAATCAGCCACGAAAAATATTCAATCAGCAAGATATTGAAGATTTAGCAGCCTCGATTGAGGAGATTGGATTATTGCAGCCGATTGCAGTTCGGCGAGTACAGGACAAATATGAGTTAATTGCAGGTGAACGACGCTTGAAAGCGCATCAAATTCTCAATAAAAACACCATTGAAGTGATTGTCATCGATGCATCAGATGAAGAAGTTGCACTGTTAACCTTGGCTGAGAATTTAAAACGGGAAGACTTAACAGATTATGAAATTTATGTCGGTCTGAGTTCTCTGGATGAGAAATTAAAAAAGAACAAGCAAAAGCTGGCAAAATCATTAGGCATGAATCGAGAGGATATGTATAAATATCTATCTTTCGAAAAATTACCGAAAGAACTGATTGCCGATTTAGAACAACAACCGACATTGTTGGCACGCACTGCCGCCACAGCTGTGAAAAAGTTTCTTTCAGATTATGAAGAGAATTACAGTAATGCTAAAAAAGCACTGCTAGAAGCTTGGGCGAAATTACTGAAAAAAGAAGTTGAGCAAACAAAACTGGCCTTATTGGCAGAAAAAATTTTAAAGTCGAAAGAAAACAAAGAGCCAATTAAAACGTCAATCGTGCATAAAATTGAATATGATGGAAAAGTCGCAGGGAATATCAAGTTTGATCACAACATTTTAAAAGTGTCATTAAAAATGAGTGAATTTGATGAGCAAAATTTACAAGAGCTGGAAAATTTGCTGAAAAAAATGCTGAAAAAATAAAATTAAAGCGCTGTAGCAACTTGCTACAGCGCTTTTTTCAATTTAGGTCGGAGAGGATTTCAAGTTACATTAAATAGAGTAATACAACCTAAGGTACCTGGGGGCTCAGTTGTTATATAAAATACTTTTATCTTTGAATCTGAATTTACGCAAGCTGATTCTGATTTCAACGATCCTCAGCGTTTCCTTTTTATTTGTGATTAGCCTGTTTATTCTGAATTATGTGGTTAAACAGCAACTAATTCAGAATTCACTCTCTATAAATGAAAAATACGCAGCCAAGATTGCGATGGGGGTGAATCGTGATGTCAGTAATATGTTGCAGGAGTTGCAGTATAGTGCTCAGCAATTAGGGCAAAACTTTTACAATACGCCACTGCGACAGGCTGAAGTCAAACGGCTCAAAAACCAGTCGAATAACTTTAACAGTGTTTTTATGGTGGGCCAGCAAAATCAGATACTTGCTTATGCACCAGTATCATTAGACCTAAAATTCCACACGCCCTATAATACAGCGGGTATTGTTGGATCACTTAAAAGCAAAAAGGCGTATATTTCGGCACCCTATTGGTCAAGCAAAAAAAATCTGGTTGTGTTGATATCACAGCCTATTTACGATGTGAATCAAAATTATAAGGGCTTTATCAGCGGTACGATTTATCTGCAGAAGAATAATTTAATCAGTGAAATGCTGTTCAATCAATTTGATTTCAAAAAAAGTTATATGTATGTGATTGATCAGCAGAACCGTATTATCTTCCATCCAGATTCGAGTCGGATTGGCGAAAAAATTGTAAATAATACTGGTCTTGACTATATCAATGAAAACAAGAAAGGATCCGTCCGTCTAACGAATAGCTTGGGGATTGATAACCTGGCCGGTTTTGCACATGTTCCCAGTGTGAACTGGATTGTGGTTTCACAGCAACCTACGGATGAACTTCTTAAACAGGCCAATGAATTAATTTTAAAAGTTTCTATTGGCATATTTATCTTTTATCTGTTTATTTTCTTTATCGTCTGGCGGATGTCGCTATTTATTTCTTCGCCGCTGAATCGTTTGGCGAAAATGGCCAGTATGTTAAATCGAAATGATATTCAGGATAAAATCAGTCAGGTTGATCCCTGGTATTTTGAGGTATTCAAGTTTAGGGCCTCGCTACTTTTGAGCTCCAAAACATTTAATAACAAGATCTCAGAATTACGCCAACATATCAATATTGACCCCTTGACTGGCCTTTATAACCGTCGTGGCATGCAATATCTTCTGGATGAATTAATCAGTACGGGTACTCATTTTGCGGTACTCGCTATCGATATTGATTTCTTTAAAAAGATCAACGATAGCTATGGACATGACCGCGGAGATGAGGTTTTAAAGCGATTGGCTTTTTTAATGCAGAAAAATTTCAGAAGTCATGATCTCTGCTGTCGCACTGGTGGGGAAGAGTTTATCGTATTGATGATGACCTCCGATATTCGTGTTGCTTTCAATGCAGCAGCACGTCTCAGAACGAGTATGCAAGTGAGTCAAATTGAAGGAATCAAAGAAGTTACCATTTCCGTGGGTATCGCATTCTGGCCGAGAGATTCAGTAAGCGTCAAACAGGTTTTTAAAATGGCAGATAATAAGCTGTATGAAGCGAAAAATAATGGGCGGAACTGTGTTCGTATGACGCAAAAATTAGCCAAGTAAAATGTCGGCACAAACAGGCTTGATTTTTTAAATCTTTTTCTGCTCAAGCATGTTCAGCACAGTGACCTTGCGGAGTTACATGAGCTTTAATCGAGATCAGCTTCAGTCTGTGCCCGAGCATGCACTGGTAAAATTTGGCATATTGGTCTGTCTGGGGAGCTTTAATGGATAAATAAAGTGAATTAAGCACGACAATTCATGTCCTTTTCCACCTTTTTACTGCTGCATGTTTTAGAATTTTAGGTAAAATCATTTTATTAATGATTTACTTATTTGGAATTCTATAACAATGACCCAGGTGCAACTGCAACAGCTACAAAAACAACTCTGGAATATTGCCAATACTTTGCGCGGCACCATGGGGGCAGATGAATTCCGTGATTACATTCTGGGTTTTATTTTCTTTAAGTATTTGTCGGAAAAGTCGGTTAATTTTGCTAATGAATTGCTGGATGGCGAAGAAGTCAGCTTTCTTGAGCTGGATGAAAGCAATCCTGAGCATGTGCCTTATATCAAAGAAATCAAAAAGAATGCCATTGCTGAAGTCGGTTATGCGCTCACACCAAAACAACTATTCCATACCCTGGCTGAGCGTGGCCGTCAGGGCGAATTCATTCTGGATGATTTAACTGCGACCTTAAAATCGATTGAGCAAAGTACCTTAGGTACCGATTCTGCCGATGACTTTGCCAATCTGTTTGAAGATCTGGATCTGAATTCGACCAAGCTCGGCAACAATGCCAGCGACCGTAATGCACTGGTGGCGAAAGTCCTCAGTCATCTGGATGATATTGATTTTGATATTTCCAATACCGAAGCCGATGTACTGGGGGATGCCTACGAATACCTGATTGGTGAGTTTGCCTCAGGTGCGGGCAAGAAAGCTGGTGAGTTCTATACCCCGCAAACCGTATCGACTTTACTGGCCAAGATTGTCACCCAAGGCAAGGAGCGTTTACGTTCAGTCTATGACCCGACTTGCGGTTCAGGTTCTTTGTTGCTGCGGGTAAAACGTGAAGTCAAAGATGTGGATATGATTTATGGTCAGGAGATGAACCGTACCACTTACAACTTGGCGCGCATGAACATGATTCTGCATGATGTGCATTTTGCCAAGTTCGACATCAAGCAGGAAAACACTTTAACCCGTCCGCAACATTTAGATAAAAAGTTTGATGCGGTGGTGGCGAATCCGCCATTTTCTGCAAAATGGTCTGCCGATCCGTTATTTTTACAAGATGAACGTTTTGCTGCGTATGGCAAACTGGCGCCAAGTTCTAAAGCCGATATGGCTTTTGTACAGCACATGCTGTATCAACTGGATGACAACGGCACTATGGCGGTGGTGTTACCGCATGGCGTCTTGTTCCGTGGTTCGAGCGAGGGCGTGATTCGTCAGTATTTGATTGAACAGTTGAACGTGGTGGATGCGATTATTGGTCTACCCGCCAATATATTCTATGGCACGTCTATTCCGACCTGTATTTTGGTGTTGAAGAAAAACCGTGAGCAGAGCGGCAATATTCTGTTTATTGATGCCAGCAATGATTTTGAAAAGCAGAAGAATCAAAACAAGTTATTGCCTGAGCATTTGGATAAGATTGTTGCGGCATTTGAACAGCGTGAAAATATTGAAAAGTATGCGCATGTGGCGACCTTGCAGGAAGTGAAAGATAACGATTACAACCTGAATATTCCGCGTTATGTGGATACTTTTGAAGCGGAAGCCGAGATTGATTTAGATGCGATTGCCCAACAGCTTCAAGCTTTGGAACACGACAGCCAAAAAACCGATGCCATCATTGCAGATTTTTGCAAAGAGCTAGGCATTGTTTCACCTTTTGCGGAGGTGAAGTAATGGCTGCGCCTAAGTTAAGATTTAAAGAATTTGATGGGGATTGGTCTGCGCAAAAATATAAAGATGTACTTACTATTAAATATGGTAAAGATCATAAATTACTTGAGGATGGAGAAATACCTGTTTACGGCACAGGCGGTGTGATGCGTTATGTCAATCAATACCTATACGATGGTGAAAGTATTCTTATCGGTCGTAAAGGTACAATTGATCAACCAAAATATGTAAATGAAAAATTTTGGACAGTAGATACTCTTTTTTATTCAGAAATTAAGCAGAATATTTATCCTTTATTCATTTATCAACACGCTTTGCAAGTGAACTGGCTTGGATTAAATGAAGCAACTGGTGTGCCTAGTTTAAATACAACCTCGATTAATAATGTTGATATTTATCTCCCATCCAAAGAAGAACAAACCAAAATTGCTTCTTTTCTTTCCGCAGTGGATGAAAAGATTAGCCAACTCACCCAAAAACATGAGCTGCTGAGCCAACACAAACAAGGCATGATGCAAAAGCTGTTTAGTCAGCAAATTCGTTTTAAAGCAGATGATGGGAGTGAGTTTGGGGAGTGGGAGGAAAAAATAATTGGTGAAATTGCTAATATTAAAAGAGGTGCTTCACCTAGACCAATTACAGATGCCAAATGGTTTGATGAAGAATCAAAAGTAGGTTGGGTACGCATTTCAGATGTTTCGAAAAGTAAAAAAATACTCGTAGAAACAGAGCAATATTTATCAAATGAAGGAATTCAAAAAAGCAGATTTATTCCTAAAGGTAATATTATTATGAGTATCTGTGCAACGATTGGTAAACCAATTTATACAGGTTTTGATGTCTGCATTCATGATGGTTTCGTTGTATTCAGTGAACTAAAAGCTTGGCATGAATATACCTATTATTATTTAGAGTACATTGAAAAGAATTGGTATCAGTATGGACAGTCAGGGACTCAAGTTAATCTAAATTCTGACATTGTTTCTAATGAAATTTTTCCATTTCCTTGCCTTGAAGAACAAACCAAAATCGCCAATTTCTTATCTGCCATTGACCAAAAAATTGAAGTTGTGGCACAGCAAATTGAACAAGCGAAACAGTGGAAAAAAGGCTTGTTGCAGCAGATGTTTGTCTAGGGGGAAAGTTATGGCAAATTGGCTAGTAACCGTGAATTATGCTGAGTTTGATTTAGAAGCAGCTTATGATGCTTTGCCGCAGATTTATTGGAAGAATTCAGCCACTAGTGAAGGTAAAGGGTTACAAATCAATGATATTGTTCATGTATATGTGACCCAACCCATCTCAAAGGTGATGTATCAATTCAAAGTTCTGGGGCATGCGGAAAACTCAGAATACCCAGTAGCGCAGAAAGTATTTTGGTCGGATAAAAAGAAAATTGAAAGTTATCTAGGTGGATACTCTATTTTTGAAAAGTTAAACAAAGTGGATAAATCCACTTTGTCTTTTGAATATTTCAGACAGGAAAACTTAATTCCTGATGCTCCTATTCAAGGCCGTCGCACAGATCGAGATAAAGCTTCAAATGATCCAATCCGCATTTTTTTAACTCACATTTTTAATGAGTTTAAAACTGATAGTGTGAATACCGACTATCCCGATGAAGCAGGTTTAGAAAATGAAACCTTTCCTGAAGGAGCTAAGCAAACGGTTTTAGTGAATAAATATGAGCGTAATCCTGAAGCAAGGGCTAAATGTATAGAAATTCATGGAACACGCTGTTATGTCTGTGGCTTAAGCTTTGAACATATGTATGGCTCATTTGCTAAAGATTTCATCCACATACATCATCTTAAGCCTTTGCACACGATTGGCGAAGAGTATGAAGTAGATCCTAAAGAGGATCTTCGACCTGTATGCCCGAACTGTCATGCCATGCTCCATAAAACCGAAAATGGTATTCCAATGACAATTAAGAGATTAAAACTCTTATATAGCGTTTCTTTGAGTAATCCACTTAGACAAACATTTGCAGAATAAATAATTCGAGATTTTTAATGCAGCTTTATCAAACCCAAGCACAGTCATTAGTAGAACTTACAGAAGATCCTTTTCGTTTGGAAAGAGAAATTCAAACCCTGTTTGAAAACAATCTTTACAGTTTTACAGGTCTGGAATTCATCAAGTCTGAATTCACCATTAAAAATAACCGTATTGATACACTGGCTTTCGATCCCGAAAGTCAGGCCTTCGTAATTATCGAATACAAGCGTGAACGCAATTATAGCGTGATTGATCAAGGCGTTTCTTATCTGAATCTGATGCTCGACTATAAGGCAGATTTTATCGTGGAGTACAACGAGAGCCAGAGCAAACAGCTTAAACGTCACGATGTCGACTGGTCACAAAGCCGAATCATCTTTGTTTCACCGAGCTTTACCGACTATCAAAAGCAGTCCACCAACTTTAAAGATTTAGGTATTGAGCTGTGGGAAATCAAACGTTATCAGGGTGGAATTGTTTCTGTCAATCCATTGCAGAAAGCCAAATCAGCGCCTTCAATAAAGCAAGTGCAAAAGGTTGAGTCTGAAGACATTCAAAAGATTGCCAAAGAAATTCAGCAATATGATGAAGCCTATCACTTGGCGGATAAGTCCGATGACATCAAAGAGCTATATGAGCAATTCAGGGACTCAATTCTGGGCTTAACTACCGATTTAGATATCCATCCTAAGAAAATGTATATCGCCTTCCGTAAGGGTAAGCGCAACTATGTCTATATGAGTATTGGGACAAAGCAAATTCGTATATGGTTGAATATGCCTTTTAATCAACTGGATGACCCGAAACAGCTCGCGAAAGATGTGACCAATATTGGACATTGGGGCAATGGCGATTGTGAGGTGATCGTGTCAGATACAGAAAATTTAGAATATATCTTGAGTTTAATTAAACAGACATTGAAGTGAATAATTTAAGATTTTAGAGGGGAAGGAAATGACAGTACAAAGCGAATACCAACTTGAAAACGAACTGATTGGCCAGCTGCAGCAATTAAGTTATGCCTCAGTCACGCTCAAGGACGAACGCCAGCTACTGTCTAACCTGAAAACTCAAATTGAACGCGCTAATGGACTTGCACCACTGTCTGAAACTGAATGGAAACAGGTCATCAGCTTTTTGAATACCGGAACGGTATTTGAACGGGCCAAGAATTTGCGTGATCTGTTCCCGGTCAAATTTGATGACGGTTCAAGTAAGCACATCTTTTTCCTGTCAGATGACCCCAGCAAAAACATCTATCAGGTGACCAATCAAATCACCATTGATCACCGCGACTATAATGGCAGAACCAGCCGTTTTGATGTGACTCTGTTGGTCAATGGTCTGCCACTGGTTCAGATCGAGCTGAAAAAGCGTGGCATGGAAATTGCCGAAGCCTTTAACCAAACCCAACGTTATATCCGTGAAGCGTATTGGGCTGGACAAGGTCTGTTTGGTTTTATCCAGCTGTTTGTGATCAGTAATGGTGCCAATACCCGTTATTATTCTAACGGCACCACAGGCATCGAGTTTGCCTTTCCATGGGCCGATGTCAATAACAAACACATCAATGAAATTGTCGACTTTGCCGAAGCTTTTCTCAATCAGCAGCATCTGACCCAAATGCTGACCCAATACATGGTGCTGCTAGAAACCACGAAAAGCCTGATGGTGCTACGTCCCTATCAGATTTATGCAGTGCAGAAAATCGTGCAGCATGTGCAAAACTCCGATCAGAACGGCTATATCTGGCATACCACCGGTTCAGGCAAAACCCTGACCTCGTTTAAAGCCAGCCAGATCATCATGCAAATGCCGGATGTGGAAAAAGTCCTGTTTGTAGTGGATCGTAATGATCTGGACACGCAAACCTCACGCGAATTTAATGCCTTTAAAGCCGAAAGTGTCGACAGCACCGATAGCACGCATACTCTGGTCAAGCAGCTGGATCAACGCCATGACAAACTGATTGTCACCACCATTCAAAAGCTCAATCGCGCCATCAGCACGGATCGCTATCTGGAATACATCGATTATCTCAAAGACCAGAAAGTGGTGTTTATCTTTGATGAATGTCACCGCAGCCAGTTTGGTGAGACCCATCAGAATATCAAGAAGTTCTTCAGCAATGCGCAGATGTTTGGTTTTACCGGAACGCCGATTTTTGAGGAAAACAGTCAGTCTAAAGCCGGCCTCAAACTCACCACGGATTATCTGTTTAATCAGTGTCTGCACCAGTATGTGATTGTCGATGCGATCCGGGATCGTAACGTGTTGCAGTTCCAGATTGATTACCGGGGTAAATACACGGCCAAGGGCATGCAGCACAACCTCGACTATGACGATGATGTCGAAGGCATTGATACCCGGGAGCTCTACGACAATCCACAGCGCCTGGAAATGATTGCGCGCTATATTGTCGATACGCATCCGACCAAAACTCGCAATGGTGAATTTACCGCGATGTTCTGTGTCAGTTCGGTCGATACCCTGACCCAGTACTATGAAGTGTTTGAAAAGGTTCAGGCCGAGAAACAGCAACAGGATGAAGAGCAGGGCCGACTGTTCAAACCGCTGACGATTGCGACGATTTTCTCCTATGCCGCCAATGAAGCAGTCCCAGTAGATGAGCAAAACGGGCTGATCCATGAAGAAGCAGCCGATATTCCCAGCCAGATCAATCCGTCCAGTCGCGACAAGCTGGACCGTTATATCGCCAAGTACAACCAGCAGTTTAAGACCAACTACAATTCTGGCGACCAGTTCTATGCCTATTACCGCGACATTGCCGATCGGGTCAAAAAGAAACAGATTGATATCCTGCTTGTGGTGAATATGTTTCTGACCGGTTTTGATTCCAAGCCCTTAAATACCCTGTATGTCGACAAGAACCTGAAATACCATGGCCTGATTCAGGCCTTCTCGCGAACCAACCGCGTCTTTAACGACAAAAAACCTTTCGGCAACATCATCTGTTTCCGTAACCTGAAACGCGCCACTGATGAAGCACTGGCATTATTTTCCAATAAAGAAGCGCAAAAAGTGGTACTGGTGCCAAGTTATGAAGAAATTCAGCAGGACTATGAAGTGGCAGTACAGAAGCTACTAAATATTACCCCTGATTATCAAAGTGTCGACGAACTCATCACTGAAGATCAGCAGCTGGCGTTCATTAAAGCCTTTCGAGAAGTGATGCGTTACAACGCCCAGCTGCAAACCTTTATTGAATATGATCAGGACCAGACTGCACTGGATAAACAGCATTTTGCCAACTTTGCGTCCAAGTATGCCGATCTATGTCGTGATGTACGCAAGACCACTAAAAAAGAAAAAGTATCGGTACTGGACGATGTCGATTTTCAGCTGGACTTACTGCACAGTGACCGGATCAATGTTGGTTATATCATCAACCTGCTACAACTGGCTGTGAATAGTGATGATGAAGACAAACGTAAGAAGTATGAAGCTCAGGTCTATGACCTGATTGGCAATGAAATCACCCTGTATGACAAGCAGGCGCTGATCCAGAAGTTTATTGAAGAAAACCTGCCCAAGATGATCAATGGCCAGAGCGTACAAACGGCCTTTGCTCAGTTCTGGGATGCTGAAAAAGAACAGGCCTATCAGTACCTCTGTACAGAAGAAAACCTGAAACCAGAAGCAATGAAGCAAGTTCTGGAACATTACGAGTTCACCAAACGTTTACCACGTAAGGAAGAATTGAAAGACTTGCTGAACTTTAAAGTGAAGCTGTTTGAACGGGAAAATGTGTTGAGTAATCTGCTGGTCAAGACCCGAAAGCTGATTGAAAAGTTTTATGTGGGGTTTTAACAGCAGCCTGTGAAGTGATCCAATAATCTAGAGCTAGAAGAGACTATTCATTTTGAAACTGCTTCAAATGATTTTGGACTTCTCATATCAGGTTACATCTGAAAAACACATATATTTTATATTGCGAATATGCGTATATTCATATATAAAGCTATGATTCATTGATAAGAGTAAAGCTCATGGATCAAATGCCAAAAGTCCAAATTTATCATAATCCAGCCTGTGGTACCTCACGCAATACGCTGGCTTTAATTCGCAATGCGGGAATTGAGCCTGAAGTGATCGAATATCTAGTTACGCCTCCTTCTCGTGATGAGCTGATTCAACTGATTTCTGATGCAGGTTTATCGGTAAGAGATGCGCTCCGTAAAAATGTCGATCCCTATACCGAGCTGAATCTAGATGATGCCGGCTGGAGCGATGAGAAACTGCTTGATGCCATGCTGCAACATCCGATCCTGATCAACCGCCCGTTGGTGGTTACCGAGCTTGGAACCCGATTATGCCGCCCATCGGAAGTGGTACTGGATATTCTGCCTTCGCCACAATTAAAAGCCTTTGCCAAAGAAGACGGTGAAATCATCGTGGATCAACAGGGCAATCGGGTAAAATAAAGTGTCCCCCCTACGAAAAAGCTTCAACTTGATTGGAGCTTTTTTATCTGAAAAACACATGGACGATGATCCATATCATTTACATACTGAATGAAATAGGTTCTTGAAGGATAAAGGAATTGGATCATCAGCAGGCAGTTTCCCCGTATCAGGTTTTGACAGAGAGTACCATTTTTCAAATCTTACACAGGCTACCGACTGGAAACTGTTGCGCAGGTCAATGGTTCAAAAATCTGCCGATGAGTGCATCGACCTGATCTCATCCCCCTAAAACCAGGAGCTTTAAATGGAAAGCATAATCGCGATTTTTGCCTGGCTGAATGATGTGCTGCTTAAAATGACCTGGCTCTCGGAAGGCGTGCGCTGGCTGGTCGAAAATGTCTTCGGTTTATCGGTGGTGACCCGGCTCGGTGGCAGTATTCACTTCTTTATTTATGATGTTTTTAAGATCTTTATTCTGCTCTCAGTCCTGATCTATAGCCTGTCGTATATCCAGAGTAATTTTCCGCCTGAACGCACCCGGCAGATTCTGGGACGCATGACCGGGATCAAAGCCAATATCATGGGGGCCTTGCTCGGCACCATTACCCCATTTTGTTCCTGTTCTTCCATTCCGCTGTTTATCGGTTTTACCCGTGCCGGACTGCCTGTGGGGGTGACCTTTTCCTTTCTGATTTCATCTCCCTTAGTCGATCTGGCTTCGATTATTTTATTGGCCAGTATTTTTAACTGGAAAAAGGCCCTGTTGGCTGCAACTGAAGAAGCAGTGAAAAGCACCGGTGTCAAAGCGGACATTGAGTATGTCACGGATATGATGCAGATTGCCGAAACCGGACTGTTAAGCACACCGGGTCTGATGATTGACAGTAAAATCGTATCGAGTGGTAAAATTCTGGAAGCTCAGGCTATCGCGGAACTGATCGAGAAAAATAAATAACTTCAAAATTAAAGTTGTAGCGAAGAAAACCAGTGGTTCAAGTCGCTGGTTTTTCTATATTGGAAGAAGAGGGAAACTGTTAAATCCAGCGCTTTCTGGCTGTGATATCCTGATCCAGATATAATTTTTCACTTGTACTATTTACTATATATATGGATATGTATATATTTGCATAATAGAAGGGGAGCAGCTATGGACCACGTTCAGTTTTTTAAATGTTTATCTGATGAAACACGTCTCAGTATTGTCCTGCTGATTGCGGAAAATAAAGAGCAATGCGTCTGTGATCTGACCGATAAACTGCAGTTAAGCCAACCAAAAATTTCACGGCATTTGGCCTTGTTGCGGTCTTGCGGTCTGCTCAACGATCGTCGGCAAAGCCAGTGGGTGTACTACAGCCTCAATCCGCAATTACCGGCCTGGTGCTTTGAAATTCTGGACGTACTGAAACGTAGTGACGTTCCGGTTTTATTTGATTCTTCCGCTCTATCGATTCAGAGCCATTGCGAGTAAGTTTTCATGAAATTTTTGTTTTTATGCACGGGGAACAGTTGCCGCAGCATTCTATCTGAAGTGTTGTTCAATAGCCGTGCGCCAGAAGGCTGGGTCGCTTACAGTGCTGGCAGCAAACCTTCCGGTCAGGTGCATCCCTTGACGCTTGAAACCCTGCACAATCTGGGCTTGTCGACTAAAGGCTTATCCAGCAAGACGATTGATGCCTGTGAACAGTATCAGCCAGACGTGGTGATTACCGTCTGTGATGCGGCTGCACAGGAAGCGTGTCCTCTTTATCTTGGCGGAGCGATCAAGGCGCACTGGGGCCTGTCTGATCCGTCACATTTAGAGGTGGATAAAGAAGAAAAAATGCAAGCCTTTATGAACACTGTTGAACATATCAATCGTCGCCTGGATACTTTGTTTAAACTGAACGTAGATGAACTTTCTCGCTCACAATTGATTGCAGCGATTAATCAAATTTCGAATGTTGAGTAAGTCACATGTCTGAAAAACGCATGTCCTTTTTAGATCGCAACCTGACGCTGTGGATTTTTATTGCCATGGCGTTAGGCATCGCAATAGGAAACTTTTTTCCTCAAGCATCGGTTGCTCTGGATCAATTCAGTATTAATTCAGTCAATATTCCAATCGCGATTGGTCTGATTCTGATGATGTATCCACCCCTGGCAAAAGTGGATTATGCGACCTTGCCACAAGTGTTTAAGGATAAAAAAACCCTGACGCTATCTTTAATTCAAAACTGGTTGATTGCTCCGGTACTGATGTTTGCGTTGGCTGTGATTTTTTTGCATAGCTATCCAGAGTATATGACAGGCGTGATCCTGATTGGTTTAGCTCGATGTATCGCCATGGTACTGGTGTGGAATGGTCTGGCCTGTGGTGATAACCAATATGTTGCAGCATTGGTGGCGTTTAACAGTATTTTCCAGATTTTATTCTTCAGTACCTACGCCTGGTTATTCCTGACCTTCCTTCCGCCATATTTTGGTATTGAAGCTCAAGTGATCAATGTTAGCTTCTGGACCATTACCCATGCTGTTCTGATTTATCTTGGAATTCCGTTCTTATTGGGTTTCTTAACGCGCTTAATTTTGGTGAAACAAAAAGGCGTGGAATGGTATCAAACCAGGTTCATTCCAAAAATCAGCCCGCTGAGTTTAATGGCTTTGCTGTTTACGATTTTGGCCATGTTTAGCTTAAAAGGGGGTGATGTTGTGAGTCTTCCACTGGAAGTTTTACGCATCGCGATTCCTTTAATCATTTACTTTGTGGCCATGTTCTTTATTAGCTTCTTTATGAGTAAATGGATGGGCAATGATTATCCAAAAACTGCTGCAATCTCATTTACTGCGGCTGGAAATAATTTTGAATTATCACTTGCAGTCGCCATTGCAACTTTTGGTATTGCTTCGCCGGTTGCTTTTACCACGATTATTGGGCCATTGGTTGAAGTACCTGTGTTAATTGCTTTAGTGAGTGTTTCACTGTGGCTAAGAAAGAAATATTTTAAAGAGGCTTGATATGATGAACCTGCCTAACGTAGATCCAAATCTTATTGAACAACCCACCTTTGAAAAAGTCCAAGCCAAAGAACTAGCTCATCCTCCTCGGATTTTACTGCTCTATGGGTCTAATCGGGAACGTTCTTACAGTCGCCTTGCAGTTCTTGAAGCTGGTCGAATCCTTGAATATTTTGGGGCAGAAGTAAAAATCTTTCATCCTAAAGGGCTTCCTTTACCTGAAGATGCGGATACTGAGCATCCAAAAGTAAAAGAGTTGCATGAACTTTTAGCATGGTCAGAAGGCATGGTGTGGTGTTCACCGGAACGACATGGTTCTATGAGTTCCATCTTTAAATCCCAGATTGACTGGATTCCACTGGCAGGGGGCGCAATTCGTGCCACTCAAGGAAAAACCCTTGCCTTGATGCAAGTCAGTGGGGGATCACAGTCCTTTAACAGTCTGAACCAGATGCGTGTTTTGGGGCGTTGGATGCGGATGATCACGATTCCAAATCAGTCTTCAATTCCAAAAGCATTCCTGGAATTTGAAGAAGATGGACGAATGAAGCCATCAGCATTCTATGACCGGATTGTGGATGTGATGGAAGAACTGTATAAATTTACCTTGCTGACTCGTGGTCAAAGCAAATACCTGACAGATCGTTATTCAGAACGCAAGGAATCGGCTGAAGAGCTTTCCAAACGGGTAAATCAGCGCAGTTTGTAAGACTGAATTTGCTTGATCAGGCTGTCCGGTCAATCAGAGAAATCAGCAGAAACCCGCTGAAAAAGCGGGATGCTGCATCAAGAACGACAGAAAAATGCAAGGGGAAAAGGCTTTGGACATAAAACAGATCGAAACAGATGTGATCATCATCGGTGCTGGACAGGCCGGTTTGTCCACGGCTTATTTCTTAAAGCGCAAGAATATTCCGTTTATCATCCTGGATGATCAGCCTCAGCCTGGAGGTGCCTGGCAGCATGCCTGGGAGTCCTTGCGTCTTTTCTCCCCGAATAGCTGGAGTTCGCTGTCGGGCTGGATGATGCCGGCGACCGAACAGACCTATCCGACCCGCAATGAGGTGATCGATTATTTGACCGCCTATGAGCAGCGCTATCACTTTCCTGTAGTTCGTCCGGTGCATGTGGAGCGCGTGGAAAACAAAGGGACATATTTAGAGGTCTATGCCGGGGAACAATCCTGGAAAGCCAAAGCGGTGGTAAGCGCTACAGGGACATGGAGCCAACCATTTATTCCCGAGTATGCAGGTCGTGAGCATTTTCAGGGTATACAACTTCATTCAGCAGATTATAAAAATGCTGAGTTATTTAAAAACAAGAAAGTCATGATCGTGGGTAGTGGCAACTCCGGTGCGCAAATCCTGGCCGAGGTTTCCCAGGTAGCTGAAACGCTTTGGATCACCCAGACACCGCCGCAATTTCTGGCAGATGATGTTGATGGCCGTGTCCTGTTCTTAAGGGCGACCGAGCGTTTGAAAGCCCAGCAGCAAGGTAGAAAGATCGAGCAGCCCATTGGTGGTCTGGGCGATATTGTCATGATTGATTCAGTCAAAGAGGCACGTGAGCGAGGCGTTTTACAGAGCAAGCGTCCATTTTCGGCTTTTACCGAACATGGCGTGATGTGGGAAGATGGCAGCACCGCGCAAGTGGATGCAGTGATCTGGTGTACCGGATTTAAGGCGGCGCTGAATCATCTTAGCAGCCTCGGGATTATCCAGCAGGACCAGACCATCGCAGTGAAGGATGGCCGCTCGGTTCAGCTGCCGAATTTATGGCTGGTCGGTTATGGGGAATGGACCGGTGCTGCTTCGGCGACGCTGGTCGGAGTTTCCCGGACATCCAGGGCAGTGGCCGATGAAATCGCTGCGTTTTTAGATTGAAATGACTTGATCCTGCTTCAAACGAAAAAATTGAGTGAATAGCATCTGCCTGCAACAAGTATCATATCCTATGGTCTGATGCTCGCGATGATCTGGCTACCTTTTAATCAGGTAACTTATGCCCACAATGCGGGCAGAAGAAACTTGTTTTTTTCCTGCTCGAGTTGTTCTTTCTTGCGCTCATGAATAAGCTCTAACAGGATATCCTGCATTTGCTCTGTGCTCAGCCCGACTTCTTTACGTAAAGTTTCAATTTTTTCTTGATCTTCAATCAAGTCAATTTCTGCGTCATCAAGCAGTTCACGAAATCTTAATTCCAGCTTGTGTTTGCGTTGTCTCAGCTCATTGGCCAGAATACCCGCAGGAAGTGCTGCCAGACCTACCCCTAAAATGGTAATTAAAGCCCCCAGAAAGCGGCCTAAGGGGGTGATTGGTGTCACATCGCCATAGCCGACTGTGGTCAGCGTCACCACCGCCCACCACATGGACGCAGGGATGGAGCTAAAGACTTCCGGTTGTGCCTTGTTTTCAACCACATATACCCCAGCCGCCGCAATGATGATCATGATCAGCAGGATAAAAATAACTGCCTGAAATGAGCCTTTTTCGCGCTTGATCACCCACAATAAAATCTGCAGGGAGACAAAATAACGGGTTAATTTGAGTAATCTGAATAATCGAAGGATTCGCAGGTAGCGTAAATCCAGATGTACAAAGAAATTAATATTTCCCAACCTTGGCAAGGTCACCGAGATTCATTACATCAAGTGATAATAATTATAAGCATATGATTTAAAAGGTAGTATATGAGTCTTTATGAATTAAAGTTTTGATCAATTTAGATCATTTAATGTTGTTTTGGTCACTTTTTTTAGATTTTTTATTTTATAAAAGTCACCTAGATTTTGGTTTCAATAAATTTAATTTAAAATAAAAATTTACCATATGGTAAAAATTTATATATCATCAAGTTGAACTGTACCAAGATTGTCGGAGAGGCACTGTTGCAAATAGAGATTTGAGTCGATGATGGTAAGCGTCCGCTGAACCCCATGCCTATTTTTTAATTTGAGTTGGATTTCCAGCGGTGTGGCAGTAATTCTTCTATTTGGGTCACTTTATGTGTCGGCAACCTTTTCAGAACATCACTTAAATAGGCATACGGATCCAGCCCATTCAGCTTTGCTGACTGGATTAATGTCATGATATTGGCTGCTCGCTGACCGCTGCGCAGCGAACCTGCAAATAGCCAATTCTTACGTCCCAACGCCCAAGGTCGCATCTGGTTTTCCACCCAATTATTATCTATAGGTAGATTGCCATCATCCAGATAGCGGCTTAAAGCTGGCCAACGCTTCAGAGTGTAATTGATGGCCTTGGCGGTTGGAGAACTCGATGGCACCGTCAGATAATGTTGGTTGAGCCATTCATACAGTTGTTGCATCACCGGTTGACTATGCTGTTGTCGGTATTCGCGGCGCTGTTCTGCCGTACCATCGGTCTTTTTCCTGAGTTCTGCTTCTATCGCATATAATTTCTGAATCAGCACTAATGCCTGTTCAGCGACCTGACTTTTCTTGGTCACATGTAGTTCATGGAATTTACGACGTGCATGTGCCATGCAGCCCACCTCAATGACCTGACCTGATCTAAAGCGTGCTTTATAACCACTGTAATCATCACAGACCAAATGACCCTGCCAGCCTTTCAGGAAGTCTTCAGCATGCTGGCCAGAACGGCTATCTTGAAAGTCATAGATCACTGCCTGAACTGGATTGTACTGTGTGGTGGCATAGGCCCAGACATAACCTTTTTTGGGCTTTTTCTCATTTTCACCCATCTGCATGACCGTCACCGGTGTTTCATCTGCATGGATCACCTGCTGTTGCAGTACCACCTGTTTTAAGGCATTGGCCAGAGGTTCCAGTTCCACCCCACAGCGGCCAATCCAGTCAGATAACGTTGATCTAGACAGATCAACACCTGCGCGTAGAAAGATTTGACGTTGACGGTACAAAGGCAAATGATCGGCATACTTTGACACCAGCACATGGCTAAGCAATTCAGGTGAAGCAATGCCTTTATCAATCACATAGGCTGGCATCGCTTGCTGAGTCAGAGTGTCACACTGATCACAGACCCATTTACCACGCACATGCTGTTCCTTATAGAACTGTGCCGGTCTGAAATTCAGTTTTTCACTGACATCTTCACCGATACGACGCAAGGTACAGCCACAAGCACATTGGGTTGATGCAGGTTCATGCTCAATACGGAGGGTGTGTAGATGATCTGGCAACAGCCGACGTTTAGGTTTGTTGACTGGGGCTTTCTGTGCAGCTGCATTGGTTTTATCTGCATTTAGCCGTTCCAGTTCCAGATCAACCGCTGCAATATCTTCTTCAACCGCTTCATCCCAGAGATGGATTTGTTTTGCGGTGAGATGTTCGTTTTTACTGCCGAATTTATGCTGTTTAAATAGTGCAAGCTCATGCTCGTATTTTTGATTGAGAATAGAAAGATGTTGAACTTTAGAATCTAATTGCTGATTGGTGACTTCAAGATGTTGAACTCTGGCATCTAATTGCTGATTTGATTGTTCCAGTTGTTGTTTAGATTGTGCCAGAGACTGATGCTGCATCGCCAACTGTCTGGTAAATTCCAGCAGTTGTTCATGGGTCAGTTGGCTTAAATCAGGCAGCGTATTCATGACCGCAGTATGCCTGAGGTCATGATGCAGAGGAAATAGAACGTTTGGAGAATAGCAGAATGGATGAGCCTGGTTTAGAGCATTGTTACCACTTGCTGCAGTCCGATTCTTTGCCAGGGCAAACCCTGGATCAGTGCCTGTAACTGCTCCGGGCTGATCGCCATACTTTCACCCTGGTGAACTTTAGCCCAGTGGAATTTCCCCTGTTCCAGCCGCCGGGCACACAGCCAGATACCCAGTCCATCATGCACCAGCACTTTCATACGATGGCCACGCTTATTACAGAACAGGTAAGCGCAATGCGGTTTGATGTAGCCAAAGGCTCTCAGCACCTGAGCCATGGCTGTATCCATCCCTGCACGCATGTCCATCGGCTGGGTAGACAACCAGATCTCATCAATACGAATCATTGAGTCAAACCCTGGATCAGCAACAGTAATTCAGTTACTGACTCCACCGGCCAGTCGATCTCGATCATCTGATCCCTTGCGGAACTTGGTGCCTCATGTAATGGAATCCTGATATGAGCGACAGCTTTCTTCTCTGGCACAGGTGGTAGAGGTGCTTCTTGTTTGACTGGCGTCGGGTGAAGAATGACCGGAAGAAAGTCAGTCTGTGGAATGGATGGGGTTTTTAATGCAGGGGGCATTGATCTGGACTGACGAATCCATTTATGTAGCAGATTGGCATTGATCTGATGTTGCATTGCTACCTTGGCCACTGATGTATCTGGCTGCTGGCATTGCTGAATAAGTTGATGTTTAAATTCAGCTGTGAAGGTTCGACGGGGCTTTTTTAGCGTTGGTGCACTGTCTATAACTGTCTTTAAATCCATAAATAGGTGTCCACTTAAATTTAAGTGGACACTATCGCGGTATTAATGAGTTAGAAAAAGTGGGGTTCAGCGGACGCTTACCGATGATGTTCCCTTTAAAAAGTGCTTAGAGACCGGAAACCCTGTTGATTAGACACACTTCACCCTGAGGCTGACCATAATAGAATGACGATGGTTGTCCTTTACGTAGTGCACGCATGACTTCAATACTTTTAAAAGTTTTACCATTCACTACTTTTGTTAATTTCTTCATTAATCCAGTTTAAAAAATGGTTCACTTTGAGAATGTTCTCATGGGTACGTGGATAAACTAAGTGGTGTGCGGATATGGGCACGGATAAGTCATCAGGGAAGACTTTGACAAGTTTTCCTGACTCTAAATAATTTTGGGTAAGTAAATTGCTTTCAAGGACGAATCCGAGTCCATGTGTGGCTGCTTCAAGTGACATGTAAGAGCGATCAAAACTAAAAGTATAAGGAAATTCAGGAACACTTAATCCTTGGTGAGCAAACCATTGGGGCCATGTCACGAGAGTAGACTTTGATAAAATTAATTCTTTTTTTAATAAATCTTTAGGCTTAGTTACTGGACTACGTTCAAGTAGTTTAGGGGAGGCAAGAACTTCTAGTTTTTCACTTCGAACGGTTCTAATTTCGACACCTGTCCAATTGGGAATACCATGACGAATATCAATATCAATTTTATCACGCGTAAAATGAAGGTTTTCATAAGAGCAAGATAAATTCACCTGAATAAGAGGATATTGTTCTTTAAATGATTCCAATCTTGGCAATAGCCACAGAAGTCCAAAGCTAGGAGAAGAATGGATATATAAGCTATCTTTTGGGCTTTTATCTGATGCTTGTTCAGTTGCTAACATCAAATTATGCAGGATAGTCGTTACATCTTGATAATAACGCTCACCTGAAGGCGTTAAAGTAACTCCTCGTGCGCCTCTTATAAATAAACTTTGACCAATCATTTCTTCTAATTTTGCTATTTGATGACTGACAGCAGATGGTGTGAGACTTAAAACCTCTGCTGCTTTTGCCACATTTCCTAATCGAGCAGTTTGTTCAAAAGCTTGTAAGGTTTTAATTGCAGGCACCTGATTGTAATTTTTTTCACTACTCATGCTATAAAAATCCATTTTTATTTTAAATCACTACCTAAAATATCACAGACATGAATTTTATTCATGTCTAGTTGAGTTTAACCTTATTGCTGCGACTTATAAAAACAGCGAGACTAATTAGGAAGAAAATAAATGAATGAGGAAGAACGACAAATGTTATTACAAGGAAAAGTAGCGTTAATCACAGGTGCTGCATCTGAGCGTGGTATCGGGCGTGCAACAGCAGAAATCTTTGCGCAACACGGTGCAAAAGTCATTATTGTAGATTTAGATCTTGTCCAAAGTCAGAATGCAGCAAAAGCACTAGGTGAAGGGCATTTGGGTCTTGCTGCAAATGTAGCCAATGAAGAGCAGGCACATGCAGCTGTTCAGCAAGCACTTCAGCAATATGGAAAGATAGATATTTTGGTCAATAATGCAGGTATTACCCAACCTGTAAAAACACTTGATATTAAACGTAATGATTACGATCGAATTTTAGATGTTAGCCTACGTGGCACACTCATTATGTCGCAAGCCGTGATTCCATCTATGAAAGAAAATGGTAGTGGAAGTATTGTTTGCTTATCTTCAGTTTCAGCACAACGTGGCGGTGGTATTTTTGGTGGCCCTCATTACAGTGCTGCTAAAGCTGGGGTTCTAGGGTTGGCAAAAGCAATGGCACGTGAATTTGGTGCAGATAACATTCGTGTGAACTCACTTACGCCAGGTCTTATACATACCGATATTACTGGCGGACTGATGAATGATGACCGACGTCATGACATTCTGGCTGGAATTCCACTTGGGCGTTTAGGCAAAGCCCAAGATGTTGCAAATGCTGCACTCTTTTTAGCCAGTGATTTATCTACTTATCTAACGGGTATAACGTTAGATGTAAATGGCGGCATGCTTATTCACTAAAGTTCAGTGTTAAACATTTAAAATAACATCATGGTCACGAGAGGATATTGTGGCCAAGTGTAAAGGGACTCGCATGATGGATACTGTACTTTCATCTAATACGGATGCTATTCGTAAATCAGCATATCGGAAAATTGCATTTCGGCTGATGCCATTTTTAATGCTTTGTTATTTTTGTGCCTACCTAGATCGCGTAAATGTTGGCTTTGCCAAACTTCAAATGATGAGTGATTTACAGTTTAGTGAAGCTGTATACGGCCTCGGTGCAGGTATTTTCTTTATTGGATATTTCTTATGTGAAGTACCCAGCAATATTGTATTACACAAAGTAGGCGCCAGACGATGGATTGCTCGCATCATGATTACATGGGGTATTTTGTCAGGCTGTTTTGCATTTGTTGAAACAGAGTGGCAATTCTATACCTTACGCTTCTTACTTGGTGTTGCTGAAGCTGGATTAGCGCCAGGTCTATTACTTTATCTTACATATTGGTTCCCCTCTTATCGTCGGGCCCGTATGACTGTGCTTTGGTTTATTGCGATTCCAATTTCAGGAATGATCGGTGGGCCTCTATCTGGCTTAATCATGGACCAAATGAACAATGTGCAAGGGTGGCATGGTTGGCAATGGATGTTTGTACTTGAAGCTATACCTACAGTGGTTGTTGGTTTGTTAGTCCTCGCAGTTCTTAAAGATTCTGTTCAAGATGCACATTGGTTAACAAGTGCTGAAAAGAATTTAGTTCAACAAGAAATTTCACAAGATAATCAGCAGAAAGAAGGGCATAGCAGTATTAAAGACTTCATTAGTGATAAACGCTTGTGGTTACTTGCTGGAATCTACTTTTGTGTCGTAATGGGACAATATGCAATTACTTTCTGGTTGCCGACATTAATTCGTAACTCGGGTATTAGTGACAACTGGCATATTGGCTTGTTGACCAGCCTGCCTTATATGTGTGCCATAGTTGTAATGCTGTTAGCAGGCCGTAGCGGAGATCACTTTAGAGAGCGTCGCTGGCATTTAATTATTCCTATGTGTGCTGGTGCAATTGCACTGACCTTCGCAACATTGTTTGCCTCAAATCTAACCCTATCGCTGATTTGTTTATGTATTGCGGCATCGGGTGTACTCACTGCATCTTCTTTGTTTTGGATGTTGCCAACCAACTTTTTAGGTGGTGTTTCAGCCGCTGCTGGTATTGCTGGAATCAATAGTTTTGCCAATCTCGCTGGATTTTGTTCTCCATTTCTCATCGGCTGGATTACGACTAATACAGGTTCTAATGCCATAGGTATGTTCTTAATCACAGCAGTTTTACTTGTCGGTGCCACACTGGTAACGCGCGTTCCAGCAAAACTTGTTAATCGTTAATAAGAGAAGTTAATCATGTCAAATATTAATAAAGAAGCTCGTATTGCTGAACTACAGCAACGTGCCTATAACATTCGTCAACATGCGTTACGTATGGGACAAGTACAGGGCCAAGGTTATGTTGGGCAGGCCTTAGGTGCAGCTGATCTACTTGCAGTTTCTTATTTTCATGCAATGAAATATCAGCCTGAGAATCCTGAGTGGGAAGGACGAGATCGCTTTTATCTTTCAATAGGTCATTATGCAATTGCTTTATATGCAGCTTTGATCGAAGCAAAAGTTATTCCACTTCAAGAACTAGAAACTTATGGTTCTGATGACAGTCGTTTACCTATGTCAGGCATGGCAACGTATACCCCTGGTATGGAAATCACAGGTGGTTCATTGGGTCATGGTTTAGGCATTGCGGTAGGTGCTTGCCTCGGATTAAAGCAAAAGAAATCAGAATCTTTTGTTTATAACTTCCTATCAGACGGTGAGCTGAATGAGGGCTCGACATGGGAAGCTGTCATGTCAGCTTCACATTGGAAATTAGATAATCTCATCGCAATTATTGATGTGAATAATCAGCAAGCCGATGGGCATTCAAGTGAAATTCTAGCTTTTGAACCGATTGTAGATCGTTGGCAGTCTTTTGGTTGGTATACCCAACGCGTAGATGGCAACAATATGGAAGCTTTACTTGATGCTTTCGATCAAGCGAAAAGTCACGAAGGAACATGCCCAAGGGTCATTATTTGCGATACCAAAATGGGTAAAGGTGTTTCATTTTTAGAAAGCCGTGAAAAAACACATTTTATTCGCGTGGATGAACGTGAATGGGATGAAGCTTTAAATATATTAACCCATTACGGCAAATAAGGAGTCTAGATCCATGAGCCAATTAGCGAACTCTCCTAAGAAAAAATTAAAAACGTCTGCCATGATTGCTTCTATTGCTGCAGAAGGGCAACCAACCAAGTCTGCACCATTTGGACATGCTTTAAATGCACTAGCGAAAGAGCGTGATGATATTGTTGGATTATCAGCAGATCTATCCAAATATACAGATTTACATATTTTCGCGAATCAAAATCCAGACAAGTTCTTTCAAATGGGAATGGCCGAACAACTCTTGATGAGCGCTGCTGCTGGATTAGCTCGAGAAGGTTTCGTTCCTTTTGCCACGACTTATGCTGTTTTTGCTTCACGCCGAGCTTACGATTTTATCTGTATGGCGATTGCCGAAGATAATCTAAATGTGAAAATTGTAGCAGCCCTTCCTGGTTTAACTACAGGATATGGACCAAGTCACCAAGCAACAGAAGACATTGCCATTTTCCGTGGAATGCCAAATCTAATGATCATTGATCCATGTGATGCCTTGGAAATTGAACAGGCTATTCCGCAGATTGCTGCTCATCAAGGTCCTGTTTATATGCGCTTGTTGCGTGGTCAAGTTCCATTGGTACTGGATAAATATAACTACCAATTTAAATTGGGTAAGGCCCAAGTCATTAAGCCTGGTAAAGACCTATTGATTATTTCTACCGGATTACTGACCATGCGTGCGCTTGAGGCAGCGGAAGAGCTAGAAAAAGAAGGGGTAGAGGTTTCTGTATTACATGTACCTACGATTAAACCATTAGATGAACAGACCATTTTAGACGAAGTAGCTAAAGGAGGTCGTCCAGTTTTAACTGCTGAGAATCATTCTGTGGTTGGAGGCTTAGGTGAAGCAGTTGGAACCTTGCTATTAAGAAATGGGCAACATCCACGTTTTGATATGATTGGTTTACCTGATGCATTTTTAGATGCAGGCGCATTACCAACAC
This sequence comes from Acinetobacter sp. YH12208, assembly GCF_013418055.1. Lineage (NCBI taxonomy): Bacteria > Pseudomonadati > Pseudomonadota > Gammaproteobacteria > Moraxellales > Moraxellaceae > Acinetobacter > Acinetobacter sp. YH12208. Next base: position 16,604 of record NZ_VPCT01000016.1, on the reverse strand, counting down.
TACATGATCGTTATGGTATTTCTACAGAAGCCGTTAAAGCAAAAATTAAAAATCACTTAACCTAAGAGAGTCCAACTCTGTTAGTGAATTGAGCATGGTGTATGACAGGAGTCCCGCCATGCTGCAATTTTATCACACCACTTTTAATCCAATTTAATCATTCAAAATAGCTTATTCAATTAGCTGTTTAGGGAAACTTATATTCAAAATTTGCAGGGATTGTGCAATGAAAAAAAGTAATTTTTTATGTCTTATTAGTGTACTTATTGGAACAAATACAGCTTGTTTTGCTGAGAACTTATTTGATGTAAATCGGACAAATTTAACAGGGGATTGGGATGGCAAACGAACAGCTTTAGCAGATAAAGGAATCAAATTTGATGCTAGTTCCAATCTCGATATTGCTTATTTAGCAGATGGTGGATATGCCCCACGACAAGACCCAACATATGTTAGCCAGTTTTCACTCGGTTCAACTTTAGATTTAGAAAAATTGATAAATGTAGACGGGGTGAGTGTCAGAGTATTAATTATGGCAAGACAAGGGCAAAGTGTATCAGTAGAGCAGATTTCCGATCCGCAAGCACCGCAATTGGCCAATGTACAGGCAAATTATGGTCGGGGTAATTCGGGTACAAGGCTTGCAGAACTGTCGATTGAAAAGAATTTCAGTAACGCAGTTACCAGTATTCGAGTTGGGCGTTTTGCCATGGGAACCTATTTCAATGTGATGTCTTGTGACTTTCAAAATAATTCTTTTTGTGGTGCACAAATGGGGAAATGGCAAGGCAATAAATGGATTAATGCACCTGTAAGCCAGTGGGCAGTAATGTCTAAATATAGTTTTAATCCTGAAGCTTTTATTCAATTTGGTGTATTCGAATATAACCCAAAAAACTTGGAAGAAAACGAAGGATGGAATCTAGATACAAAAGATGCAGACGGTTTTAATATTCCTGTCGAGTTGGTATGGCAGCCTAAAAACGCAGTTAATGACTTGCCTGGAATATATCGTATAGGAGCATTTTATAATACTTCTGATGAGGCCGATAATCAAAAGGACATCGTAACAGGAGAGTCTGAAGATAATACATATGGAGTATGGGGAGGAGTAGAACAGCAGTTATCGTCTAGGAATTTACCAAATCAAGGATTATATGGATTCATGAACTTCAGTTTCCATAATAAAACTACGAATAAAATTGGAAATATGCAACAAGTTGGTTTGAAATATATTGGTCTTTTAGATACCCATGCAAATGATATTTTTGGATTAGCAATAAACAGAATAAGTGTTAGCGACCGATTCCGTGCAAACTATTCAAATATTAATGAAGATGCTGAATATAATTTCGAAATTAATTACTCCTACTTCCCTGTTAAATGGTTAATGCTACGACCAAATATGCAGTACATCATCCATCCAGGTGCAACCAATTATATAAATAACGCTTTAGTACTAGGCTTCAGTTCGAAAATTATTTTTTAAAAATTAATGAATTGTTATTTCAGCTTTTGAAATACGAACTTTTCCTTTACTAGCTAAAAAAATATTTAGCGCCAAACTACGAATATCTTTAATAAGATTATGAATATATTACGAAATAAATGGGTATATAAATGATTAAGCCTATCCAGAAAATACTTATTGCTAATCGTGGCGAGATCGCGATTCGAGTCATGCGTGCTGCCTCAGAAATGGGCATCCGTACAGTTGCAATTTATGCAGAAGAAGATAAATTTGCCCTGCATCGCTTTAAATCGGATGAAGCTTATCAGGTAGGGGCAGGGAAAAAACCAATCGCTGCCTATCTGGATATTGAAGATATTATCCGTATTGCAGTTGAGGCAGGGGTAGATGCTATCCACCCAGGTTATGGCTTCCTGTCTGAAAACCCTGAGTTTGCAGAGGCTTGTAGCCAAGCTGGCATTCGCTTTATCGGTCCAAAACCAGAAGTAATGCGTCAGTTAGGCAATAAAGTGATGGCCCGTAAGGTTGCAATGGTTGCATGTGTGCCAGTTATTCCTGCTACAGCAGCACTACCTGAATGCATTGAAGACTGTCAGTTACTGGCAGCTGAGGTAGGCTATCCACTCATGCTCAAAGCGAGCTGGGGCGGTGGAGGTCGTGGCATGCGCGTGGTTGAACATGAGAAGGAACTCGAAGATGCAATTACTGTTGCACGTCGTGAAGCCAAATCTGCGTTTGGCAATGACGAAGTTTATCTAGAGAAACTGATTCGCCATGCCCGTCATGTAGAAGTGCAGATATTAGGTGATACCCATAGCAATATTGTGCATCTATTTGAACGAGATTGCACTGTCCAACGACGTAATCAGAAGGTGGTTGAGCGTGCGCCTGCACCTTATTTGTCCGAAGCCCAACGTAATAAAATATGTGAGGCCGCTTTAAGATTGGCTCGCGCAGTAAATTATACTCACGCCGGTACGGTCGAGTTCTTAATGGATGCTGAAACAGAAAACTTCTATTTTATTGAAGTTAACCCGCGTATTCAGGTGGAGCATACAGTCACAGAAGAAATTACTGGCATTGATATTGTTAAAGCACAAATTCGGGTGACTGAAGGTGCCGCGATTGGAGATGGTAGCAGTTTTATTCCACCCCAGGAGCAAATTAAACTGTTAGGCCATGCATTACAATGCCGTCTCACCACCGAAGACCCTAAAAATGGCTTTATGCCGGACTATGGACGTTTGACCGCATTTCGTAGCGCAACTGGTTTTGGGGTACGGGTAGACAGTGGTACTGCCTATACTGGTGCAGTCATTACGCCTTATTATGATTCATTACTGGCTAAGGTAACGGTTCGTGGTGCAAGTGCGGATGAAGCTAATGCCCGTATGCTACGAGCATTACAAGAGTTTCGTATTCGTGGTGTTTCAAATAATTTGGCATTTCTAGAAAATGTGGTGACACATCCTCTATTTACACAAGGTACCTGTACTACCCGATTTATTGATACCACTCCTGAATTATTTAACCTTAAACCTAAGCAGGACCGTGCGACAAAGTTATTAGAGTTTTTAGGTGACATTACCGTCAATGGGCAACCTGAACTTAAAGGACGTCCGCTTCCTGAGACAGTTCCAGCTCCAGCACAGTTACCAATATTTAACTTGAATCAGAATATTCCAAGCGGAACCCGAGACCAGTTTAAATTACTGGGTGCAGAAGGGTTCTCAAATTGGATGCTAGATCAAAAGCGTGTATTGGTTACTGATACCACTATGCGTGATGCCCACCAGTCCTTATTTGCAACACGAATGCGGACCGCAGATATGTTGGCTATTGCACCTTATTACTCCCAGATGGCCAGTGAGCTATTTTCACTAGAGTGCTGGGGGGGCGCAACCTTTGATGTGTCGATGCGTTTTTTAAAAGAAGATCCGTGGGAACGTTTAGCTAGACTTCGTGAAGCAGTGCCGAACATTTTATTTCAAATGTTGCTTCGCTCATCTAATGCCGTGGGTTATACCAACTATCCAGATAATGTGGTTCACCACTTTATTGCACAGGCAGCACAAGGTGGAATCGATTTATTTCGTGTATTCGATTCGCTAAATGCAGTTGATAACATGCGGGTTGCTATTGATGCGGTTCGAGAGTCGGGCATGTTGTGTGAAACAGCAATCTGTTATACCAGCGATATCTTTGACAATAACCGCAGATATAACCTCAACTACTATGTTGATATGGCAAAGCAGCTACAAAAGGCAGGAGCCAATATCCTGGCTATTAAAGATATGGCGGGGATATGCAAACCAGCCGCAGCACGTGAGCTGGTCAAAGCATTGAAAGAAGAAACCGGACTGCCAGTTCATTTTCATACCCATGACACCAGTGGTATTGCAGCAGCCAGTATTTTGTCAGCAATTGAGGCAGGCGTAGATGCTGTTGATACTGCCATGGATGCCATGAGCGGTCTCACTTCACAACCAAGCATGGGCTCTGTGGTTGCGGCCTTACAAAATACAGATCGGGACACAGGACTTAACCCTAACAACCTGCAACAGCTTTCGACATACTGGGAAGGTGTGCGCCATATCTATAAGCCGTTTGAGGCGGATATGCGTGCTGGTACAGCTGATGTCTATCATCATGAAATGCCGGGTGGACAATATACTAACTTGCGTGAACAAGCTCGTTCAATGGGTATTGAAGAGCGCTGGACGGAAGTATCTGATGCCTATGCACAAGTTAACTTATTGTTCGGTGACATTGTTAAAGTCACTCCAACCTCTAAAGTGGTGGGTGATATGGCCTTATATATGGTATCGAACAATCTTAGTCCACAAGATATTGAAGATTCTGAACTTGAAATTGATTTCCCTGAGTCGGTGGTTTCCCTGTTTAAGGGGGAGCTAGGCATACCAGTACATGGTTTTCCAGAAAAGTTACAGAACAAGGTATTAAAAGGTGCAGCCCCGTTAAATGACCGTCTTGGTGCAGTTATGCCACCAGCCGATCTGGCGGGTAAAAAAGCAATGCTTGAGAATATGTTTGGGAAACTAGTCACTGAACAAGAATTGGCGTCATACCTGATGTATCCAAAAGTCTTTACCGACTTTATGCAGCACGAAATGAAATATGGCACGGTCTCAAGTATTCCATCTTCAGCGTTCTTTTATGGTCTAAAAGAGCAAAGTCCAGTCGAAATCGAACTTGAACGCGGTAAAGTACTCGAAATAAAACTGTTGGGCCGCTCAGAAGCCAAGGATGGAGTGATTGATCTGTTTGTAGAGCTGAACGGCCAGTTACGTCTGGTTCAGATTAAACAGGCAAGCCAAAAAGAATCGACGGCTCATTCAAAGGCAGACCCGAAGAATACAAAACATATCGGTGCTTCGATGCCGGGCATGATTAGTACAGTACCTGTAAAACTTGGTCAGTCTGTCAGGAAAGGTGAAACCTTATTTACCATTGAAGCAATGAAAATGGAGATTGTGATTAAAGCTGATCAGGACTGTGTGGTTCAGGAAGTTTTAATGGGTGTGGGTAATCAGGTTAAAAATATGGATTTAGTTTTAATATTAAATTAAAAGATTTAGTTATAATTTTGGCACTGTTGCAAATAGAGATTTGAGTCGATGATGTTCCCTTAAAAAGTTCTTAGAGATCGAAAAATCTGTTGATTAGATGTATTAATTCAGACTTGATCGGACATAGCTCTTGAAAAATAGGAAGTTACCCATTTTGATGTGTGCTGAAAAAACAGGACACTTCGACTTGGGAGATTCTATGCAGCCAATTTAAAAAAGTCCTCTGCTGTTTGATTTGGTGTTTTAAAATCCAGTCCTTTCTGAACTCTCTGCTGATTATAAAATAGCTCTATGTATTTTGTAATATCTGCTTTAGCTTCCTCTCTTGTTTGATAGTTGCGATGATGAACCAATTCATTTTTTAATATTCCCCAAAAGCTCTCAATCGGTGCATTATCGTAACAATCACCGCGTTTAGTCATTGAACCCTGAAATCCATATTTTTCAAGTATATTCCGATATTCATGACTGCAATATTGACTACCCCTATCTGAATGAACGATCAAGCCTTCAGTTGGCTCATGATTGCCAATAGCCATACTCAGTGCATTACAAACAAGCTGTGACGTCATACGCTCATTTAAGCTATAGCCAACGATTTGTTGGCACTGTTGCAAATAGGCTGACATGATAAGCTAAATATCTTAGATTGGTGTAAAAATAAAGTTAGTAAATAAATTATATAAATCAAATACTTTTTTATTAAATATAAAATTTATTTGATTTAATTTTGTTAATTTTGGGACTGTGTTATTCTACTATTGTGACGCTAAAAATAACTTACCTGTGCAGAAAAAAATGATGACACCATTGCTCATTGATGCATTAACAATTTCTGAAGGCAGGTTTGAAAAACCATGCCCAGTTTTAGTTTTGAAAATGATGTTACTCAATGAGGAAATGAGCCGGGAGTTTTCAGAAAAAATTAAAAATCAAGCATTACTACTGCTCGCGATATATCGTAAGTTACTGCTTGCTGTCGATAGGGACTTATGTAAGGTAAAAACTCTAAAGGATAGTGTGAAAAGAAGACACTGGGCTAAAGTGGATAAAGCACAGGACAAGATGGTGGTTGCAGGCCAACTTCGACTAAAGAGTTTAGATCCAGAAGAAATGATTTTATTTTTAAATACACAGCATTTTTTGAAAAAGCTGCCGATTTCCTTTGTTCAAGAATTGGTTAATTGGGCATCACCGGTGGTGAGTGGTAATTTTTTAATCGAAAATGTTTTAGCTGGTTATATCGCCCAGAAGCTTTTGCCATTAGAAAGAATTAAAGTGAAAGAGCTGGGCAAGTCTGTGCAACCATATTTTCATTTAGCTAACTTTTCTGTATTTTTACCTCGACTGGAGGAACTTTATCAAAAATATCAGCAGCAAATTGTTCGTTTGGCGCCAACGGCAGAAGTTGCTTTAGCTTTAACAGACTTTGGAAAAGCATGGATTTATCGTCTTAGGAGTAGGCTATGAATATTTATTTTAAGCAACTGCTAGAATGGATAAACCAGAATACCCCTATAGAAGAACAAAAACTCCTCCGAGCATTATTTTTATTACGTGCACATTATAGCTTAGCCGGTATCGTTGTCATTTGTCAGCGAATTTTCACTTTGATTGGTGATAATGAATTACCAGAATTTCGTGATGAGCTTAATACGTTAAAGATCATTAGTAGATTGCAGGATTCTAAGAAATATGCACATTTTTTCTCAGAAACAATAGATAGAAACAGACATACACCCACGCCATTACGTCCATACACTGGAGACAGTGGAATTTGTGATTTGCTATTGATTCAAGCAGGAGAAAATCATAATAATGAGAGTTTTGATACTGTAATTATTTGGTTTTTAGAGCAAATTTTTCATTTTCAAGACAAGGTACATGCTCTTGAGCTTTATAGTAGTTATTTAAAGGGTGATGGAAGCATAAAGCTGAAAGACCAAAAAGGATCTCGTGTGTACAATGCCTTTTTAGCGATTAGGCTATTAGGTGATGCTGGTAATACACAGATTTTAGAAGATGTAAAAGCTTCACTGCTTCAAAATTCACCGAAGCAACTGATTCAGTTAATGTCTGTTCATAATAATGATGAACAATTAAATAAAATTTATTATGCATTAAAGCTATTTTTATCACAAATCTGGCGAAATAATCGGCTAAAAAATAACAAAAAACGTCGAGAGTTTTTACACCGTATAGGGATAAAGCACAAAAAATTGATCCTGCAACGATATGGTTCATTAAGTATTGCTATTCAACCTTTAGAAGATGTAGATGAAATTCATCGTGGTCTAGTCTCAGATGTATTTGAGCATGATGAGATTGAAGAAGATGAAACACCATTGGAGCCCTTGTTTAGATTTTTTTTGGCAGAACAATCCGATTTACTTCGAGGGTTTTATGCATCTAAGTCGACTTCTCAACATATTGAAGCTGCAAATGTTGGTTTAGTTTGGACCAAATCGCGATTGTCCTTAAATTCAATTCAAGAAGTATTTAGACTCTGTCAACCATCTCATACAGATACCAGCATGATGTTACGCGCAAAATTAGCTTTGATATTAAGCTTGCTCACCGGACGTCCGGTGGGTGAATTTAAAGCGCCAAGTTTTAGTCAAAATACTGGTCATAATAATATTACTGGTCATAATAATATTACTATTAAGTATGATCATACTTTATCTGCATATGTATTGAGTATTTTAGCTGGGACACCAATACTCAAAAAAAAGCCAAAAAAATCTAAATTTCACGTGCCATGGACCAACGAGTTACATTTGATTTTACCGATTGAACTCAATGATTTGGTGAGTCAAGTCAAAAATCTTGGGATTACAAGACAGCATATTGCAGTTGAACGTGACGCGAGTGAACTGATTAACCGTGTACCTAAAGAGCTAGAAATCAGCCTCAAAAGCATTCGAGATATTCTTCCACGGTTGTTATATGATCATAGCCAAGGTGATTTAGCTGTCGTTAAAGCAGTGACGAATGCATCAGGTCGAAATTATGATAACTTGATTCATTATGCCTCTTTTGAACAGAGGCAACTTGAGCAACTCTGGGCTGCTTGTTTAAGAACGATAAAAATTAATATTCCTGAATATATATACTCTTCCAATAAGCGGGTGGGTAGCCCAATTGGAATAAAGATTATTGAAATACAAAATGAAATTGCACGAATAAAAAATTATATATATCAAGCCAATGAACAGAAAGATTGGCAGATGTTCTTTAAGTACTTAATGTCATATACGGAATTATGGATAAATCTTGCCACAGCTGGTCGAGGGATTAAACAACCCTTTCCAAAGTGGATCAGTCAGCAAGGCTGGGCCTTGATTCAAGATAAGCATCATCAAAATGAATCAACTGATCGTTATGTGCCATTGACTCCAGCATTGATCAAACAAATTCAAAGTTTACGTGGTTTGATGGGAATGTTGGGGGAGCAAATTGAGCTACGTGTTGATTTATCATCTTATGCTGTGCAACTGTATGATCCTCATCAGATTGAAGATTTAATTAGAAATTGGGCACGGAAGTTGGTTCGCTCTGATCGTAATCAGTTACCTGGGAGGTTCAAGGACGCTGGACTTGGGCACTGGATACGGGGTCGTCATCCATGGGATATATTATCCGTATTTCCTGTATCAGCCTTTAAACAACAGTGGCTTGATGTACAAGAAAACTTGCAAAAACAATTAGGTTTCGAGTGTATTGAAGATTTTGATTTTTTAAAAATCAAGAATGTTCCTACATTTGTTTTAACTCAAGAGACTAAAACAGTACAAGTAGAGACAAAGCTTAGAATAGAGTTTTCAGAAAATGATGTAAAAGAATGGCTGAAAAACCCAGACTATAAGTCCTATTATCAGCTGATTTTTGAGGAAAATCCTGAGCCACAAGTAGCTTTAGAGCTTGGCCATCTATTAGCCTCAAATTTAGCTAAAAATAAAAATATTGATTTGCCTCAAGCGATTAAAGCATATTGTGCTTATATTCGCGATGAAGCGAAAATTCCTTTATTCGTTCAGTTACCTCAAAAGGCTCATCGTACATGGCTGACATCTGAAAATAGTTTTAGTACATGGTGTTATATAGAACAAAACTTACTTGATCATATTCAGAAGGATTTAGAACATTTACCTGAACATCAAAATTGTGATGTTGAAATAGGACGTTTGCTGGTTGTACTCTCCATGTATTCACAACTGTGCAGAGTGAGCCATTTACAAGCGATGTTGGAGTTTATTGCTTCTGATCAACATATAGTCGCTATGGGGAATAGTCGGCTCGTTGAACTGACAGTGAATAATGATAGATCTGTGACAAAGATACGCCGTACAGTAATGTTAAGTCCTTATGTCTCGACGTTAATTTTAGTAGACCGACAGTATCTACAGCCCCGATTAGAAGAGATTTTAGCACAGCCAAGAAATCAACAAAGAACGGCTTGGCAAAAGTGTTTTAATACATATTTAAAACAAATAGGGGTTAAGTCAACTCTATCGTTAGCTCAATGGTTGAAAGCTTTACAGCAAAATGTGATGTTAAATAGCACTCCGTTGATTGCAGGTTATATATCAGGCCAAGTCCTGACTGAAGATCTTTCAATAAATGAATTATTACGCTTATTCGAATATGAAAAATTAACCACAAATTTAGATAGCACTGAGCCAGAAAGTGAAATAGAAATAGACGATGAGCAACTACATTTGTCTGATATTTTAGCGATGATTCAGCAACTAAAAGGTGAATCTAGATCAAGCATTTGGCTTAAACAGCTTGCTAGTAATAAAACGAATCGCTACTCAGTCAATTTATTAACATGCTTTGTGCAATGGTTGATTTTACGCTGTGATGCAGAAGAGTTAAGTCTACAGAATCGAAATATGATTCATCTACATTTAGCTATCGTCAGTGCAGGTATATTGGGGTTTTCAGAAGATTTAACAAAAGATAGCCAGATTAATGAAGATGTATTTCAAAAATGGATGGAGTTGACGCAAGAGCATTTTCCACACCGCAAGCATCTCGCAGCGTGGAATCGCTTTAGGGATTTTTTAATTCAGTTAAATGATGATCGGATAAAGTTACACAAGCGTGCAGCACATCAAGCAAGTGCTAAAGTCTTTTCAAAAAATGAAGTGCAGCAGATCGTTCAAATCTTACAATCTGTAGAGTCTGGGGTGAATGATGCTGCTTTACGTCTAGAGATTCAGCGTCATTTTCGTTTATCTGCGGCGATGGGTGTACGCCGTTCAGAGGCGCTTCATTTACGGCCCTTAGATATTGATGAGGATATGCTCAGAATTCGTCCTTATGGTGAGCATCAGTTAAAAACACTTGGATCAGAACGTGTTGTTCCGATGAATTTATTAAGCCAGACGATTAAAAAGGGATTAGATGATATTTATAAGAATAAAAAAGATTCAATATTAATTTCCGATGAGAACAGTGAGCATAGGACTTTTTTTGATCAAATATCTCAAATATTAAAGAAAGTCACTGGAGATGTTGATCTCAGCTTACATCATTTAAGACATACGTTTGCAAGTGCATATACTTTAAAGTGTTTGCAAACAGTGGTGGATTTTAAAGCGCTGACGATAGAACTGCCATGGCTACAAACTTGGATGCCATCGAATGAGCAATTTAATACGCTAGTAGGCAATGAAGGACAGGTTGGGCAAGGGATTAAGGCGATTAGTCGAGTGCTTGGACATTTACATGAATCGACAACATTAAAGCATTATATTCATATCTTATTTCTAGCTACTTATGCCTATAGCATGCAACAACAGCAACCCAATTTACATACTGCATTTTTTAAGCGAGTCATGAGTCGGAGTAATTTATTCAGGCATTTCCAAGCGATTAACCAACACAATGGTAATCTAAAATATGAGTTGAGAGATACCATCGAAAAATATGTGCTCAAAAAAATAGAAAGTCAGAGGTGGGTAATCTATGCTCAAAAAAGAGGGAATTCGACGGGTAAAGTAATTAAACACGAACTGTTTCAAAAGATTGAAGATATTGAGCGGTATCTTATTTCTGGACAGGGGCAGCCACAATTAGATATTGAGCCCTGGAAGAGAGCTTTAATTACGATGTCAAACATTCCTTCAGGTAAACGTGGTTCAAATATAGGAAGACATCCATTCTTGACACAAGGAAAATTAGCACGTTTGCCTGAATTACTAAGGGCTGTAGATTTTAATTTCGCACAAGAGATTTTAGAGCGATTTGATTATTTAGAACAAAACCAATCAGAAACTTACAATTGGTTAATAAAAAAATGGTTGTATGAAAGTAATGTAACAAAAGTATTGATGCATTTTACGGCAGAGGATGAACCTATGCTTTCAATCCTTACAGAACATCAGTTTTTTCCGATAGTGATGAAACATAATAAATATGATTATTTTAGAATTATGTCTCAACAAGCGTCATTAAGCGCCGTGCGATGGGTACTAGCATGGTTGAGTGTACGATATTTGGTGATTAGAGATCATATCAGAATTTAAGTAAATATGACTTACGCACGCTTTATTACATAAAGTTTTGAAAGACAGCGCTACCCTAATTGAGCTAAATTCAAGTGACAATTTGGGTATAAGTGCAGCCAAATTCTGTGAATTTGTTCAAGACAGCTACGTGTGCATAAATATCATTTACCTGACTACATCATACCTTGCATTTAATATGCTGCTAGAAGCCGTATAGCATCCTTCCTTGTGCAAATAGCCTAAGCATATATCGTTCAACCTAAGGGGCCTAGGAATCAGCGACTTTGATTTGTTCTTTGCTTTCAATTTGATCCATATGTTATCGATTTATATTTTTTTATTTAAAAATGAATAAAAAAATTCTAATTCGGTTTGACCAAAGAAAAAGATACCCATATGATAATTACATTACAGCAAAATCTGTAATCGGGCGTGGAAACCTGAAAATTACTACAGAAGCATTAAAACCGCTTTAGCGGTTTTTTGTGCTTATTATGCTTAGTTTGCCATTATGGTAGGCCAGGCAGGGCAGTCTATGACTGGCCGTCTTCTGTAGTGCGGTATTTCCACCCCTGTTTGGTCTACCTCCATCTCGTGGAAAAGATGGTTGTAGATAGTCAACTCTAAACTACAGGTACTAAACATGAAGATTTTATTATCTAATCCCCCCATTTCTCTTAGGTCTCTTTTGTTAGCGCTGACTGAATATTGACGGTCATTTAATTCATCGCTTTAACCAAATCGAACTATATACACTTTCAAATTTCGTACTTGAGCGAAAGTAGGACAGTGTTGTCTGGAGAAAATAAAAATGGGTCCAACACGATTATTGACCAATATTATTCAGCGTAAAGTCATGTTGCCAGAAGAAATGTCACCTTCAATGCAGCGTGACAATTTTGAAGTTGCACTGACTGATTTTGAAAAGCATCCAATCATCAAATGTTTATTTAAGGCGGATAACCAGCGTTCTACGGAATGTTGGAGCGTGCAAGAAATTGCAAACTTTATTGAGGATTGCACAGAAGATCAAAACATCAATTTATGCATTTTGTATTGGAAAGATATACACGGCAATATTTACATTATTGATGGGGCACATCGTCTTTCCTGTATTTATGCATGGATCAATAGATATTTTGCGGATGAGCAAGTCCCTCAAGCACCTAATTTCAATGATCAACAAAAACAAGATATTCGTTACCTCCGCAATTATTTAGGAGATCTTGCTGATTTTCAAAAAATTTGTACTGATGCCGAATTTGCAGAAAAAAAATCGAAATTAGGCGATATTAAAATCAGTTTCCGGCAGGTACTGGGGACTCCAGAAGATGCGCGACGGGTATTTCAATCGATTAACTCAGATACTAAACGTCTAGATAAATATGAGGAATATCATCTCAGAAGTCGCGGGAGTGACGCCTATTATGCGATCTATGCCTGTTGTTATATCAATGACAATAAATCTAACTTGGAAGAGCTCCAATATACACGTTTAAATTCGCTGATCGAGTTGGGGGAGAAGATCCATCAGCTGCTTTTCTCTACCATATTATTAGATACTGAAATGAGTCATGGCAAAAAAATTGGCTTGGTCAATGAGCTCATGAATATCATCGCGGGTGATCAGATTCATAATATCATGAGCCTGAATCAGGGTGAACGCGTTGAAAAGATCATGTCACATCTGTTTACGGTCCTTTGCAGAATGGCCACTCCTGTAAAAAATACTGGGGTTCCGAGTTTGGGCTTACATCCGTTCTTATATTTTTATAAGGACCAGCGTTTTCAGATTACTTCCTTTCTGGCATGGTTTGCTATTGTGTTTGAAATTCATGAAAGCCTGATGCAGATTCACCATCGAACCATTAGCTTTAAAGAGTTTACACGTGTCCGCCGTAGTATTGAGTTCTTGATTGCCAATTTTCCAGTGGCGACCACTGAAACGGTCGGTAAGTTCGGCAGTGGGATTAAAGGCTATGATCGGCTACAAATCGTTTATAAAGCCTTTATCTGTTTAAGCCTGGAAATGGATGTCGATTTTGAAGATGAAGAATGCCTGAACACCTTTATTTTGTCGATGTCAAAGGCTTTCAAGTACATCAACTTTAATGAGTTTTATTCTGAAAGATTTTTGGGTAATTATGATGATGGGGTTGTAGAGCATGTAGTCGGATATGTTGAATCGATTAGCCCGATCTCTCGATCAAAGCCCAAGGCCTTTTCAGCATTAACCAAAAATTTGCTTAAGCACAATTTTCTGGTGGGTAATCATAACTTTTGCCCCATTTGTGATGGATTAATCTATCTCGATTCTACTGAATCGGATCATCGGATTGCCAAAGCCGCAGGTGGCCAAGGGGTGCTAGAGAATGGTCTGCTGGTTCATCCACTCTGTAATAGAATGAAATCAGATCTGAGCCTGGAAGAGATTAGAGCGGATTTGTTTGGTGAATTACTGTATTAATCAGCAGAGTGATGAACTCATTTTCTCAAGTGTGTTAATTAATGATAAATCACATGATTTAACTTTTGATATATTCAGCCAGTGTAGCTTTTTTTAATTAAGTGCAGAATCATAGCTAGAAGCTAGCTGTAGTTTCTGAATGACCGTCAAGGTCCTTAGTTTTGCCCATTGATCCCTCTCTGGGCATTTTTTTTGATCAAAAATCATGTGTAGATGCCCTAGAATAAACCTTTTAGCATTTCATAAGCAATCAAGATTAAGCCTGACACCATCAGCACCACAAAAATGAGTTCCACTCTAGTTAACATAGTAATTCCATTTACTTTTCACTCAATTTATATGACAAATAAGTCGTAGCAGCAATGACATAACATGACATAGAAAATAATCAAAAAGACAGAATTTGGATTATCTCATCGATGAAAACCTATCAAATTTCGTCTAAAGAGTAGACCTGGTATCTTGGAGCTTGTCGTGATTAGCGTCTCTAAACTGCTATAACAGCAGTTTAGAATTTTAAATATTTCACATGAACTAGAAACTTTCCTTTTAATTAAATATATTTTAACTTAGTATCTAAACTTTGATAGAATTAATTAAAACTTTAGAGTTTAAGTGGAAACAATGAGAAAAACTAATATTCGACGTGATAGCTACTTAAAATTTCTGAATACATGGCAAAACCGTGATGTCATTAAAGTGCTTTCGGGTGTACGTCGCTCTGGAAAATCCACCTTGCTGGCGATGTTTCAACAAGACCTAAAAGCACAGGGGGTACAAGCCGAAAACATCATTGTCATCAACTTTGAATTTATGGAATTTGAAGAACTCACCGATTACCGTAAACTACATGATTATGTATTGTCAAAAGTTGATGAAAGCAAGAAAAACTATGTTTTTTTAGATGAAATACAACATGTTACCAATTTTGAAAAAGTAGTCGACTCTTTATATGTTCGGGATTATATCGATTTATATATTACAGGTTCAAATGCATTCTTTCTGAGTGGAGAACTTGCGACTTTACTCACAGGACGCTATATCGAGCAACATGTTTTACCCTTGTCATTCCAAGAGTTTAAACAGTGGCATATTGAAAATAATCCGATCATCCAACAATTATCCAATCGTGATTTGTATGCTATGTACACGCGAAGTAGTTTCCCCTATACGCTTGCCATGACCAGCCAGCAGGAAACCTATGATTACTTGCAAGCAGTCTATGCCAGTGTAATGTTTAAAGATGTTATTCCCCGTTTAAATACTGCCGATATTAACTCTCTCGAGCGTGTCGCAAGATATTTGGCAAGCGTGACAGGCTCACCCATTTCCATCAATAAAATTAAAAATACCTTTGTTTCAAGCGGGGTTAAAATCTCATTTGAAACAGTGAAGCGCTATATTCGGGGCTTACAGGACAGTTTGCTATTTTATAGCGCCGCACAGTTTAAAGTACGTGGGCGTGAGTTATTACAATCCTCTGAAAAATACTATTTAGTTGATGTTGGATTGCGCCGCATTATGTTGCCTGATGCTAATGCTGATCAAGGTCATATCTTAGAAAATGTGATTTATCTTGAGCTTGTCAGACGAGGTTATACGGTCTATGTAGGGCGGATTGATGAATATGAAATTGATTTTGTTGCTGTCGATACTTTACAGAATTTAACTTATTATCAGGTGGCATTAGAAACCCTCAATGAGGAGACACTAAGCCGAGAGTTACGTCCATTACAGAAAATTTCTGATTCATATCCCAAGTATTTACTTACCTTAGACACGATCGGGACTGAAGCCAATTATAATGGTATTGTAAAAATGAACGCTCTTGATTGGTTGCTGTCTGAAAATAAGTAAAGTGGAGTCTACTTAGGTTAGTTAAAACACACTCTGTTTCGGCCATTATTTTTAGCTTGGTATAAACGTTGATCTGCGGTTTCTAAAGCACTCATTAACTGGGACTCTGCATCTATTTTGGCGGCCCCAAAACTTGCAGTCACTCGAATCTGATGAACAAAAAGGTGCCCTTCAATCTTTTTTCGTAAGTGAACCGTACCGGGTTTGTCGGAGGCGAATTTCGAGTAATTTATGGGACAGTTTTGTCACTGCTTTTAAAATTATAAGCAATCGATTGGTAAGTTCTTTACTGTAGGTATTGAAGGTAATAATTGCAGAATCAGGCATCGGCTCAGGCGTGGATTTAGGAGAAGCTGTAATTTTTCGAAAAAGTTAGAAAACCACTTTAAGGCTTTCGATTTAACCTTCTTCCACATCAATAATGGCTGCATTTAATCCCAGCATACTTTTTGAAACACCACCACTTCAATTCAAACAAATTTTAAGAAAAAATCTAAAAAAATTCTCTTTAGAATCTATAGGAAAAACCTAATAAGAATCAAGAATATATACCAAATGATAAAATTTTAAATATTAGGGTCTGTTGACATTTCAAGTATAGAATTTACCCGATAAAGGTAGCCAAATAAATATACAAGCTAATACAACTGCCCCCTCATAGCTACACTTTAGCTTATCATATCGTGTTGCTATTCCTCTGA
>NZ_VPCT01000015.1:0-62497 GCF_013418055.1 Acinetobacter sp. YH12208 | reverse complement strand
TATAATTAAATAGACAAAGATGATAAATTCTTCAATGGACATAACTGTAATTTTATTTTCTTGGTCGAAATTAAAGTGAGGTTATGTCCTTCTCATTTCAATGACTTAAAAAGTTGAGATTGGCGTATAAAGAATATAGTTTTACTATTTGAAGATTATCATATAAAAAAAATGGCGCAAAGAGCGCCATTCTCATTTGCTCAGAACCTTATAGAGTAGTTCCCACACTTACGCCTACAGTTGGCTTCAAGTTCATTGAACTACAGCCGATAAAGGTCAAGCTCAGACATAACACAACTAAGATTTTATTCATGAATCAATCCTTGAGATTTAGCCTGGTTAAACAAGGTCGCTGAACGTGTACCACTCCGGCAAACCATCAAAATAGGTTTAGGCAGTTCATTATAATATCGAGCAAATTCCTCAATATTGGCCTGAGAAAGCTGGCCACTCACCACAGGCTGATAAATTACACTCACTTGAGATTTCTCCGCAATGGAGCGTAATTGACTCACCGTGACATTATTGCCAGTTTCCTGATCCGGCCGGTTTACAATCACAGATTTGAAACCTTGCTGAATCAATTGCTGAAACTTGCTTAAGGTCATTTCACCTGACACACTCAGCGAAGAGGTCATTGCACGGCTGAGATCATTTGCGGCAAAACCAAGTGAGCTGACACTTAAACAGCTTGCCAGTACTACAATTTTCCAAAAAGACTTAGTCATCCAGCAGGTCCATCTGTTTTGCCAGTTGATATAAATTATTTGAGCGATTTCCAGTACGGCAGAACATCAGAATAGGTTTCGGTAATTCATTATAATGATTGGCAAAAGTACGTACATCGAGCTCAGTAATCTGACCAGCGACGACAGGCTGAAAGACATAATCCAGACCGGCACTGCGTGCAGCTTCTTCAATTTGTGCACTGGTCGGCTGCTCAGAACCACCTTCCATATCCGGGCGGTTATTGATAATAGATTTAAAACCTTTCTCGACCACCTGAGTCACGTGTTCCGGACCAATTTGACCAGCAAAGCCTACATTTTCGCTCATGACGCCACTCCATCATTTCATTTATATCGATATGCTTTATGATAGCATTAAGCGGAAAACATGCTGAAGCTGTTGTGAAATTTTTATAAATGATGATCACCATAAGATAACGCAATGGAGCGCGTATGCAGGCTTATACAGTTGAGCCACTGTATGTAAAAAGCGGTCAGGATGTGATTGCTGCAGATTTTTATTGGCCTAAAAATATAGAAAAACCGGCCGTGATCTTGATGGCCCATGGTCTGGCGGCCTTACGTCAATTTAAACTGGTGCACTATGCCCAGCATTTTGCCAGTGCCGGCTATGCGGTGGTGTTATTCGATTATCGCTATTGGGGCGGCAGTACCGGGCGACCGCGTGAGCTGGTATCCATTAATGCCCAGCTGGATGACTGGCGAACCATGATCAGGCATATTCAGGCACGTAAGTCGATTGATAGTCAACGGATCGTGCTCTGGGGAACTGCCTTAAGCGGAGGGCATGTACTCACTCTGGCAGCAGAACTGAAAAATATTCAGGCCGCAATGGTACAGGTGCCTTTTGTCGATGGGGCTGAAAGTGCCAGGTTTTATCCTTTGCAGCAACTCCCTAAGGCACTTAAGGTTTCTAGTCAGGACTATATGGGAAGCAAGGTCGGTATGCAGCCCAAAACCTTGCCGGTGGTCGATCCTTACGAGCTGTGTTTTATGCCGACACAGGACAGCTACGAGGGTTATCTGTCGATTGTGAATCCGGATTATTATTGGAGTGGTCAAATTCCTGCGCGGGTCTTTTTTAATTTAATGCGTTATCGCCCGATTCAGCAAGTTAGAAAAATCACCATTCCTGTGCTGTTTATTGCAGCAAAACTGGATAGTTTAATTCCGATTGAATCCAGTCGCGAAACCGTGACCAATCTTGCACCGTTTGTACAATATCAGGAGTGGAATATCCGGCATTTTGATATTTATCATGGTGAATGGTTTGAAAAAGCCGTTTCAACCCAATTAGAATTCCTACATCAACATATTGGAGTACGCTAGATGATTATTGTATGCCCAGAATGTCAGGCCAAAAATCGTGTTCCTGAAGATAAACTCACCGCCAACCCTGCCTGTGGTCAATGTCATCAGGCCCTGATTCCATTGGCGCCAATTGAATTAAATGAGCAGAATTTCAGCCAGTTTGTCACCCATAGTGATTTACCAATCCTGATTGATCTCTGGGCAGAATGGTGTGGCCCCTGTAAAATGATGGCACCGCATTTTGCGACTGTCGCGCAGCAATATCCAAACGTGGTTTTTGCAAAAATTGATACCGAAGCGAATCCGCGCTTAAGTTCAGCATTTAATGTTCGCAGTATTCCGACGCTGGTGTTGATGAATAAAAGCAACGAAATTGCTAGAATAAGCGGTGCATTACGATCAAGCGAACTACAAAAATGGCTTGATCAGCAGTTAAATACCCAACCCTAATTCAAATGCCTGGAGTGAATGTGTCAGATTCTCAAGTAAAACCAGAGGGGATTCTTTCCCTACAAACGATCGCAATGCCTGCAGATACCAACTGGAGTGGTGATGTGTTTGGTGGCTGGATCGTTTCACAAATGGACTTGGCAGGCGCGATTCACGCAGAACGATTTTCAAAGGGACGTTGTGCCACGATTTCGATTAACCAGATGACCTTTCTGGTTCCAGTGAAAGTCGGGGATGTCATTAGCTGTTATACCCAGATTTTAAAAGTTGGCAAGACCTCTATTCAGATGGAAATTGAAGTCTGGGACAGTCATGATGATTCACGTGCGCCGATTCGTGTCACAGAAGGAGTATTTACTTTTGTCGCGGTCGATGTAAAAGGCAATAAGCGTCTGATTCCAGAGGAAGCCAAACAGAAGTTTTTAGAGTCTCAAGCAGCCCAATGATTGAATGAGATATAAAAAAAATCCCAGAGATCATCTCTGGGATTTTTCTTGCGTAGAAAGAATTATGATTGCTTGAGCTGATCTTTGGCAATCCAGGCCCAGAGCATTTCACATTGAATCGGCGTTTCACCGGATTCATCCGTGACCGTGACCTGAACCAATGTTTCGCCTTTATCGGAGCTTTGCATGAGTGCTTGTTGCTCCGGCGTCAAGGTAGCGACTGCAGTCATGGCGCCTTTGGTCGGACGTTTAAAATCAATCTTCAAACTTTTGATTAATACAATCGCGGTATCCGGCACATTCATTGCCGTCACAAAGCCGGTCGCAGTTTCTGCCACTAAGGCCATGGCGCAGGCATGTACCTGACCAATATGGTTTTGCATGGCTTTATGGTTGGCGATTGTGACCACCACTTTTTCCCCACTGAGTTCTACATAGCGAATCTTGGCAGAACCTACCATGGGAATAATCCGACCAAAGGTTTTACTCAATAAAGTACTACGAATAGCTTGAGGTAGTCTGGAAGTAGCTTTTACCAGTTTGGTCAGTCGATTGCGATGCGTCATAATTCCTTCTTTAAGACACTGTGCGGTCTTAATCTTTAAAGTTATTGAACTGTAAAGGCAGACCAAATTGCTGTTCTTTTAAGAAGGTCATCACTTGTTGCAAAGTGTCGCGCTTCTTGTCCGTTACACGAATCTTGTCACCCTGAATAGAAGATTGCGCTTTAATGCCGCTTTCTTTAATGGCTTTATTGATTTTTTTTGCGGTATCAGAGTCAAGACCGTCTTTGAGCTTGATCACCTGAATCACGTTTTTACCAGAAGCGGTCATTTTCTGTGGATCGAGTGCCTGAATATCAACTTTGCGTTTAAAGAAATGACTTTCGAGCATGCTATACACTTGTTCACACTGGAAATCACTTTCAGTCGAAATCTTGATTTCCTTGTTTTTTTCATTCAGTTCAATAGAAACGTCCTGACCGCGGAAGTCAAAGCGGGTCGCAATTTCTTTTTGCGTGTTTTGAACTGCATGATTTACTTCAAAAATTTCTAATTCAGAAACAATATCGAAAGAAGGCATGGTTTAGACCTTTACAAATGGAAAGAATATCTGAGATGCTAGGGATGTTTTCTTCATTTGCCAAGTGTTGTTTACATCAAAGGAGTGCGCAATGATCCGTAAACAAGAAATTACAACATTTGAGTTCCCAGAAAATGCAATTATCTGGGATGTACGCGATACAAGTGCTTTTGCTGAAGCACACGTGAAAGGGGCGGTGAATCAGCCCATTAACGATCTTTCAGCAGAGAGCCTAACTCAGGTGTCAGCGGATCAACCCATTTACATCTTGTGTGGTGGGGGTAGTAAAGCTCCACGTGCTGCTGAAAAACTAGAGGGTTTTGACAGTTCACGTGAATATGTGATTCTGATGGGGGGTACTCGTGCCGCCCGTGATGCAGGCTTACCGCTTGAACAGGGTGCATAAGCATTCTGTTAAAAAAAAGCGCCGCAAGGCGCTTTTTTATTGGCTGAAATTTAATCCCTCCCAACCTCCCTTTTCTAAAGGGAGGAGCTACAGGCATTCTATTTATTCATAAAAGTATAAAAAGTCCCCCTTTAAAAAAGGGGGACTTAGAGGGATTCATGCAAAAGGGTAATTAAATTTGTGGCTTAAAATAAGGCTTCTTGGTTTTTACTTTCTTTTGAAAGCGGCTCACGCTGAGTTTTTTAACCAGACTTGCCGGAACAGGATAGGCTTCACCCAGAATCTGGGCGGCCAGAATTTCACTACAAAGGGGTGCAAATAAAAAGCCTTTGGAGCCTAGACCGGCAAAACTATAAATTTCCTGTTCAGGCTGCATTTTACCGAGTAAAGGAAAGTAATCCTGACTTTGGGCACGTAGCGCTGCACGGCCATGCCAGGTGTCCATCGGTGCTAATGACGCGGCATAATCTGGAAAGACGCTCTGGAGCAGCTCATGATTATGTGCATGATCTTCTGGGAGCACCTCTGTATCCTCCCGACCAGGATGGAAAGATGCACCGAGAATTAAATGTGTATCATCCAGTTGCATACAATACCCACCGTAGTTATAAGCAGTCTCTTTGCTTAAAGGCTGAGCGCTATTGTTTAGCCAGCTCACTTGTCCACGAATTGGCTTGAGTGCCGGATAATGCTCAAAGAATTGTGCTGTCTCGCGCGCGCTACAAACCAGCACATGATCAAACTGACCCAAACAATTTTCATTTTCAAAAAGTTTGGGTTGAGATAGCTGCTCAATTTTGGTGATTTTTGCTTGGATATATTTAATATTCGGATGCTGTAAAATTTCATCACGCAATTGATGCGGAGAAATAGTTCCTGCTGCTAAAAGTTTTAAACTTGAATATTCAGTATGCAGTTTCTGCTCATCCGCCGTTTGCACTGAAAGAATATGTGCTGGATATTCATTTGCCAGACTTAAAAGAGTCTCGGGATGTTTGAGTGCCAATTGACTGACCTGAATCGGTCGAAAGGCTTTGAATTTTGCATAATGAGTCAGCGCATGTTGCCAAGCCAAGGTCATTAAATGTTCTGCACTCTGCTCAATCGGGCAGAGTTTTGGGTTCAGGAGCGCAAGCGGGTTACCAGAACCACCAGCAAGTGGCGCTGATTGATCGTAAATCGTGACTTGGCGGCCACGCTGCGCAAAGGCCCAAGCAGCACTTAAACCTGCGATTCCGGCACCAATAACCGCAATCTGGCGTATGTTAAATTCAAGTTCAGGATTTAATGCTGTTTTTTTTTGAGTAATATCCTGATCTGCACCCGAATTGGCTGGTTCAGATGGATTCCAGATGGCTTTGAGCATTTCACGTTTATGTCCAAAACCTCTTGGACGTGAAATGGAAATCCCATGATTCTTTAGGCCACGTTTCAGGACACCTGCGACACTAAAAGAAGCGAAAGTGGTGCCGATCTCGGATAAACGCACAATATTATTTAAAACATTTTCTTCCCACATGTCTGGATTACAAGACGGCGCAAAACCATCCAGAAACCAGGCATTGACGGCAGCTGTTTTTTTCATGACAGGAAATACATCATGGGCATCTCCGAGCCACAAGTCGATTGAGAAACGTTCTTCCGGGAAGCTTAAACGGTGGCAGCCTGCAATTGGCATCGGATATTGGGAAATCAGGTGATCTGCCAATGGCTTGAGTTCAGGCCAGACATTTAAAGCGCGAATCAGATCGGGTTTAGAGAGCGGAAATTTCTCCACTGAAATCGCATGCAAATGACTGTGATTGTCCGGACGGGTCTGTTGCCAGAGCTGCCATAACGCCAGAATATTCAGGCCTGTGCCAAAGCCGGTTTCGCCCACACAAAAATATTCAAACGGTTTTAAGTCAGTCAGGCGGGTCGGCAGGTCATTGCCATTTAAAAAAACATGGCGGGTTTCCAGCAAACCATTGTCTTTAGAAAAATAAACATCGCCAAACTGTTTAGAGACAGGCACTTCAATGCCATCCACCAATTGCCAATCGAGATCGGCGGTTTGAATTGCATGCGACAAAACGACTACAACCTTAAATAAGTCCGAAAGGGGAGTAGATTACCATTGACGGCGACGTTTGGTATAAACGTAACTGGCAATCAGAAAGCCCAGCAAAACGCCCACGGCCAACGTGGCAGCACCATACAGGAACATCTGCGCACTGCGTTCGCTTTGTAAAACCTGTACTTGCACGCCAAGATTGTCATTTCTGAGCTGTAGTTCCTGATTTTGTGCTAACGCTTCCAGATTGGCTTTTTCCAGCTGTTGCAGACGTGTCGCCTGATCTTTCACCAAGGCTTTTACTTTGGCATCTTGCTGAGCTTTATTTCTGGCGAGTTCTTCAGCAGTCAGTGGCTTATTTCCAGTTGCCGGAAGGGCTTGAGATGCTGTTGCAGCCACAGGGATGATTGCAGGTTTTGGCGTAGCAGTGGGGGGTGCGACTGCAGCTTGTACAGCGGCGGCGGCGACACTGTTCGGTGTTGTCTGAACTGTGGCAACTTCTACTGCCCATACAGAATGAAAGGTACAACAGAGGCCAATAACACTGGCAAGAACAACACGCATAAACCTTATCCTTGAGGGAATGCTTTGTTAAACGGTTTCACATCAATCTGTGCATATACACCTTCTTTCAGGAAGGGTTCATCCTCTAGCCAGGTATCCAGGTCTTCACGGCTGTCAAAATCGACAATGATGGTACTGCCATAAAAGCCGGCTTGTGGATTACTCGGATCTTTCGGCATCGCGCCTGCAACAATCAGACGGCCTTCATCATTCAGCTTTTGCAAGCGGGCAAGATGTTGTGGACGAATGGCAAGACGTTTCTCCACTGTACCTTCCTGATCGGTACAGCTAACGACAAATAATGGCATGATGATTCTCAATCGTTTGTAGTTGGATTTATTCAGCAGTCTTAAAGTATTTACGCAATACAATAAACTGGATAATGATAAAGGAAAACATCACGATCATGTCACCGAATGCCGTGAATTCGCCCCAATATTTTCCATCCAGCCACAAGTAGGCAAAGAAGGTATGTAAAAATGACATCAGTGCAAACATGGCGACCCAGGCATAGTTCAGTTTGATCCAGCCTTTTTCACTTAAGTTGAAAACCGGGCCAAACAGACGCTGAATCAGTGGCTTTTTATCTTTACTAAACCAAGGCGACAGCAGGAATACGCCCGCAAAGACCAGATTCAGCAATACCGCCTTTAAACGGATATAGAAATCGTCGCTCAGCATCAGAGTGATCCCACCAAAAATCACGGTCATAAACAGCACAATCCATTGCTGCTTATCCAAGCGGAATTTTTGCATGACAAATAACGCACCATAGACCACCAGCATAGCAATAATCAGACCAGTGGTTGCCACAAGAATATTATTATTGTCGACACCCCCCGCAGAACCGATCAATTGCAAAAGTTGATGGTCAGTGTCTTTTGGATCTACAGTTTTATATAAATAAAAGAAAATAATGAGTGGCACAAAGTCTAAAAGTGCTTTCATGTTAGAGTATCTAAATCTGATTAAATAAATGTCATAGTATAGAGATGCACGGCGTAGATTTACATACACATAGCAATATTTCTGATGGAACTTTAACTCCACAGCAATTGGTCGAGGCTGCCGTAGAGAAATCGGTGCATACTTTGGCATTGACAGATCACGACACTATGGATGGCCTGGAACTGGCACAAGAAGCCGCTAAAAATCATGAGATTAAGATCATTTCTGGGGTGGAAATCTCCAGCCAGTGGTCACGTCCAGCCACCAAGAAAAATTATGGCGTGCATATTGTTGCACTGAATATGCAAAATCCTGAGCCTTTACAAAAAGCCCTCAATCAGCAGAAGAAAATCAGGGCGGAACGCTCGAAACAGATCTGTGACTTACTGATTCCTTTAATTGGTCAGGATATTTATGCCGATGTACTGGTCAAAGTCGATAATATCCCTGATCGGGTAACACGGACGCATATTGCCAAAACCTTAGTAGAAAAGGGCATTGTGACTCGCCCGCAACAGGCTTTTGATAAGTACATCAAGGAAGGTAAGAAAGCCTATGTCAAATTTGATGGCTTGAGTCTTGAAGACACGGTTCAGGTGATTCATGAAAGTGGCGGTTTTGCAGTGCTGGCACATCCGACCAAATATGACCTATCTGCAACCAACATTCGTTACCTGATCGAGATCTTTGCCAAGTTTGGTGGCGACGCCGTTGAACTGCCGCCAGCGGTAGATCCAAGTTCTACTCGCCAGATGGTCGATCGGATGATTGCGGAGCATCGTCTGAAAGTTTCGATTGGCAGTGACTTTCATGGCGACCATATGCCATGGATCAGACTCGGGAATGTGCCGAGCCTAAAACCGGGACAAGTCGGGATTTGGGAGAGTTTTGTTGATTGAGTGCTTTACTCGAACTTTGTTCTTGCAAAGCAGAAGTGCCCTTTGCTGATAGAAAAGGGCAAGAGAAAAATAAATTACAGTAGGTTATGATCTTTGGCCTGAATCGGTGGTGGGGTTGGTTTGCCTAATGTGCCTAAGAGTTCAATTTCAATGGTACGTACCATCGAATCGAGTGGCAAATCATTACTTTGCGTGCCAAAAGGTTCTTCAATTTCTGAGCTTAAGGCATCTAGTCCTAAAAAGGTATAAGCTAAAATACCGACCAGTAAAGGCGTAAATAAACCTAATGTTGAACCCAGGCTAAAGGGCAAAATAAAACAGAAAAAATAGACGGTACGATTCAGCAAGACTGAATAGGCAAAAGGTAAAGGCGTCGTCGCAATCCGGTCACAACCAGTCTGGACAATACTCAACTCCGCCACGTGATTATTCATCTGCATATAGATGATGTCTGAGATTTCACCTTCTTTGAGCGCCTGCATTAACTCCCATTGAATCAGGCTTAAGGTATATTGCGGCGCGTTGGCCTGTTGATAGAGCTGGGTCACAGCTTGCTGGCTCATGCCGCTGGTTTCAACCAGTTCGGTCGGATTGGCTGTCTGATGGCGTAGCCGGTCACGGAGAACATTGGCAAAGACAATCACGTGCTGAATTACACGTTCACGGCGACCTTGAGACAGCATCCGGCAATCCCGGTCAAAATGTCGTGAATTGGCAATCAGAATACCCCAGAGTTTGCGGGCTTCCCACCAGCGGTCATAACAGGCCGAATTCTTAAATCCGAGAAAGATCGACAGTACCACCCCAATCAGGGTAAAGCCGACTAGGGGCAATTCTGGAAAATGAAAATAACCAATATGTGACAAGCCACCAATGATGGCTGACATCAGCATGACCACGCCTAAAGGCGGTAAAACTTTAGGTAAAATCGTCCCCCGCCAGGAAAACAGCAGTTTAAAAACAGTCGGCTGGTCACGTACGATCATTTATTGGAATCATCACAATTTTTTTCATGATCTTGTGGAGTTGTGTCTGCTTTGTCAAGTGCTATTCAATACTGCATTTCCGGTTTGATGAGTTGCTGCTCGGCAAAGGAAAAACTTCCCTCCAAAGCGATAATGCAGTGGTCAATTAAATGGATATCTACCAGTTGGCAAGCCTGTTGAATCTGGCGGGTCAACCCCAGGTCGGCCTTGGATGGAGAGGGCCGACCCAGCGGATGATTATGCGCAATGACAATTGAGGTCGCCTGTTGGCTAATGGCATAACGCAATAACTGATTAATGGAAATATCACATGCATTGATGGAGCCATAAAACAGTTTTTTAAAGGCAATTTTTCTTAAACTGGCATCCAGACACAGCACGGCAAACACTTCCTGAGTTTCACCGAGCAGTTCAAAACGTAAGTAATCTCTCAGCCGTTTGGAATTGGTGAGTTCCAGTGCATCCTGTTTCAGGTGCTCGGCAATGTAACGCCGTCCCAGTTCCTTGACGGCCATCAGTTGGGTATATTTACTGATGCCCATGCCATGAAACTGGCTGACTTCCTGTAAAGGTGCATCCAGTAGCGCAGTCAAATGACCAAAATGCTGAACCAGCAAACGCGCCAGATCAACTGCCGAATGTTGCTGAGAACCGGAACGCAGGAAAATGGCCAGTAGCTCGGCATCGGACAGACTTTCTGCGCCATATTGAATTAAGCGTTCTCGCGGCCGTTCTTGTTCCGGCCAGTTTTTAATAGAAAATTGCATAGTTATTAGACTTATTTATTATGAATTATCAGTTTTCCCGCAAGCCGATCTCTTGGGAATGCGATTATTTAATGCTATTGTGAGCCCCACTGCAACAGCAAGGTAATCTGTTTGTGAGCTTTGATCTAAGTGTAATTCCTCATAAAAATATCATTTTGGCCGTCACTGGCGGCATTGCTGCCTATAAAAGTGCAATTCTGGTCCGCCGTCTGAAAGATGCCGGATTTGATGTGCGGGTCGTCATGACTCACGGTGCACAGGCTTTTATTACACCTTTAACCTTTCAAGCCTTATCGGGCAATCCCGTACATACTGAATTGCTGGATACTGAAGCAGAAGCCGGCATGGGCCATATCGAGCTGGCACGTTGGGCAGATCTGTTATTGGTAGCACCGGCCAGTTGTGACACCCTGGCAAAATTTGCCGCAGGCCTGGCTGATGATCTGCTCAGTACTTTATATCTGGCGACCAAGGCACCGGTCTGGGTAGCACCTGCCATGAACCAGCAAATGTGGGCAGCTAAGCCAACACAACGCAACTTGGCCACTTTAATTGAAGATGGTGTGCATGTGATCATGCCGGATGCCGGATCTCAAGCCTGTGGCGATGTGGGTTTAGGCCGTATGCCTGAGCCGGAAGATCTGGCACGACAAGTCACAGAATATTTCCATCAAGCACAGCGTGCGATCGCAGAAAAATTTGGTCAGCTTGCGGGTAAACGTGTCACCATCACCGCCGGTCCAACCCGTGAAGCGATTGATCCGGTACGTTATATTTCCAATCACAGTACCGGTAAAATGGGCTTTGCTCTGGCAGCTGCCTGTTATGCCGCTGGGGCAGATGTGACCCTGATTGCAGGGCCAGTGACTCTGGATACACCAAATGGCGTCAAACGCAAAAATGTCAGTTCTGCCGTAAAAATGCTCAATGAAAGCATGCAGATGCTGGAAGATGGCTGTGATATTTTTATTGCAACTGCTGCGGTGGCGGATTACCGCGTGGCCGAAGTTGCGGAACACAAAATTAAAAAATCTGGCGATGAGCTGAATGTGGCGCTTGTGAAAAATCCGGATATTGTGGCGACCATTGCCCAGCAAGAGAAACGTCCGTTTATGGTCGGTTTTGCGGCGGAAACCCGCAATATTGAAGAATATGCCGCGGGCAAACTGGTCGCGAAAAAACTGGATATGATTGCCTGCAATGATGTCTCACGTGCCGATATCGGTTTTGCGTCGGATGAAAATGCCATGACCGTATTTTTTGCCGAACAGTATCAGATGGATAAGCGTGATCTGGAAAAAGCCTCCAAGCAGGAAATTGCCCAGCAGCTGATCGAAGCGATTCATGATGCCTTGCATCGTGATCCATCCAGTGATGACGATTTTTAAAAGAATCTTCACAAACAAAAGCCCTGTTAGATTCAGGGCTTTTTTATGAGTAAATTTTTATCATTTATTCAAAAAGCTGTAGAAATCTTAAATAATTTAGTCATGATTCATGCACTGCTTATTTCTTGTTTTTTCAAAAAAGCATAAAATAGGTCACAGAATAAGCAAGCATAACAATACTGCATATATCAGCTATAAGCAGGAACAGGAAAGAAAAAGAAGGAGGCGCTATGAGAACAATCATTGTGTTATGGATGATCGCCTGTCTGGCTGGATGCAGTTACTTTGTCTCGATGGATGAATTGGCCAGAAATATTCAAGCGCAGATGCAACAGGAATTTAATTCCAATCAGGATTATCAACGCTATCGTTTTACTGTGCAGAAGGTCAAAATTGTCCAGCGGCAGGGCAATCAATTTAAAGCGATTTCTCATCTGAATTATCAGGGGGAGGCATATCCGGTCAATGTCAAAATTTTTAAGGTCGATGGAGGCTATAGGTGGTCGATCGAAGAGGATGCCTTTGCTTTTATTGATGAAATTGAAATAGAGCAATACCGGCAGCAACTGGATCGGGAGTTACAGCAGCTGGCTGCAGCCTTAGATGACCTGGAACCTGTAGATGAGTCAAAAGAGCATGAGCGCGGTTCTCTGGTCACACCCATTGCCGAGCCAGAATTTCAAGGTGTTTCTTATCAGGAAGAACCGGTTCCGGTCGGCAATATCACCGCATATACTCAATAACTCCTTCAGTCATTTCTATAAAAAAGCACCGATGATCGGTGCTTTTTTATATCGATTAGACTTTTAAATTCGTATTTAGGATTCAACTTGCTGATGTTCACGCACATAGTCTTCAGTACGTTGCATTGCTTCTTGAATATTAAACAGCGCAGTTTCCACATCTTTCAAGGTTTTGGCATTGCCACCGCTTAGTGCCTGACGCCATTTACGTGCACCCGGCAAGTTCTGGAACAGTCCTAAAATATGACGGCTAATAATTGACAATGGTGCACCTTCTGCCATGCGCTGGGCAATATAAGGCAGCATTTGTTGCATGATCTCGAAACGATCAGGTGCATCCAGATTCCACAATTGGCCCAGTTCAGCCAATAAGTACGGATTATGATAGGCTTCACGACCAATCATCACGCCATCGACATGTTTGAGATGTTCCAGCGTTTCGGCATAGGTCTTGATCCCGCCATTGATTTCAATCAGCAGATCAGGACGATCCTGCTTCAGGCGATAAACATCTTCATAACGCAGGGGCGGCACATCGCGGTTTTCTTTAGGCGATAGGCCTTTTAATAAGGCAATTCGCGCGTGTACGATAAAATTATTGCAGCCGGTTTTGGCCACGGTATCGACAAAATGCAGCATTTCTTCATAAGACTGCATATCATCAATCCCGATCCGGTGTTTTACAGTCACTGGAATATCCACCGCATGCTGCATTTCAGCAATACATTCTGCGACTAAATCGGGTTCAGCCATGAGGCAGGCCCCAATTTTATTATTCTGTACCCGGTCACTCGGGCAACCCACATTTAAATTGACTTCGTTATAACCCCAATCCTGTGCCATCTTGGTACAGGTCGCGAGATCTTTAGGATTCGAGCCACCAAGTTGTAGTACGATCGGCTGTTCTTCGGTGTTAAAGTCCAAATGCCGTTTGGCATCCCCATAAATGATGGCACCTGTGGTGACCATTTCAGTGTACATAATCACATTTGGGTTAAACAGACGGGCAAAGAAGCGATAGTCTTTGGTGGTCCAATCCATCATCGGCGCCACACTGATTCGTGGTTGAAGTTTATTTTCAATGGTGGTCAGATCAGTCATTCAAAATTACGCCTTAACGAAATGGAAGAAGAAGGGATGAATAAATCGCCCAAAGATTATTTTTTTGCCCAAGCCCGCTAGGCCAATATCGCAAAAAAAGAGGGCGTAATACTAGCATAAAATCAGCAGAACAACCCGGCGAACTTGAGTCAAGCCAGTAAGTCCAGGACATAAAACAAGAAATAAAATTAGAATTCCAAGTCATTCCAGAATGGTATATTTTGATAGTAGAAACACCAATATAAAAAATGATAGAAATAAGGAGAATAATTATGCTGTTATTGGAGGAGATTTATAAAAGCCATAAAGCACAAAATTCAGCACATTTTAACTTAAAAATTCATCGTGGCTTAGGCTGGTTTAAAAAAGCGCTAGACTTGGATCAAGATCTGGATTTTAAATTCATCAGTCTATGGATTGGTTTTCAGGCTATTTATGCAGAAGAGGATGATCGGGTTCAGGGAAAGGATAAGCTGCGTCAATTTCTAGAAATACTTTGCCAAAATGATCTGGACCAGAAGATTAATCATATTGTCTGGGAAAAATACAGTCAGCCAATCCACTCACTCTTAGCGAACCCCTATATGGAACAAAGTTTTTGGGATTATCGTCACCAGAAAATTAGTCTGGAATGCTGTAATGCTGAACTGGAAACACAGAAAAAAATCATACAGCATGCTTTAAATGAGCGGAATTCTGTCGAAATTTTAGTCGGGGTGTTTCGTCGTTTATATACATTACACCATCAGCTCATGCAGGGCGGAATTACCTATCATAGTTCCCTGAACCACAAGTTACTCGAGGAAAGCTGTCGGATTCTGGCCGCTTTGCTGCCGGTCTTTATCTGTATTTTATTGGAAAATTCAGTTGCTCTAGATTTAAATAAACCTTTCTATCCAGCGGCTCAAGTCAGCTAAGTATAGTTAAGCATCTAGGCTGCTGTCCGGGCGTGATGCCATTGATCCAGTAAGGCGAATAGGGTAGCGCCTAGGGCCAGCCCGAGTCCTGCCATACAGGTCATGCTCCAGCCCCCATGATGCCAGGCATAAACCCCTAAGGCTGAACCACAGGCACCGCCAATAAAATACAGGGTCATATACAGTGAATTGACCCGTGATTTGGCATCCGGGCGCAGGCGGAAAATCACATTCTGATTACAGCTATGCGTAATCGCCAACCCCAGATTAATCAGTCCATAGCCCAGAATATAGCTCAGCAGCGATACCGCACCAAAATATAGGAACAGCCAGCTCCCAATCAGGATCGAACAGCCAATCCAGCTCAAGGTTTTGATATGGCCCCGATCGGCCCATTTACCAATGAATTGAGTCGACAATGCGCCAAAGACGCCGACCAGTGTCACCAGACCGACCATGACATCAGATAGCTGGAAAGGTTCTTGGGTCAGCAGCAGGGCAATGGTCGAGAACAGCATGCTCATGGCGGCAAAAGCACAGGCACCGGTAAGAGAGCGCAAGACCAGTCGTGGTTCATGTGTTAATAAGCTCGCCATAGATTTGAAAATCGCTGTATAGCTGATTCTTAGGCGTGGCAGACTCGGTAATTTTCCTCGCAGATAAAAACTTAAAGCCAGCATGCTGATGCCACTGACGATATAGATCATTTTCCAGTGAAACAGGTCGGACAATAATCCCGCAATACTGGTCGAGAGCAGAATACCGACCAGCAAGCCGCTCATCAGGAAACCCACTACTTCTCCAGTTTTTTCCGGTTTGACTGCCATGGTGGCCAGGGGAATCAGAATCTGTGCAGCCACGGAAAACAGTCCGGCAATGATGGTGCCAACCCACAGCATCGGCAGGTTTATCGCACTGGCACAAATAAATAAACCTGCAGCTGCACCCAGCATGAGAAAGGGAATCAGCTTGGTTTTATTCAGCATATCGCCCAAAGGTACAATAAACAGCAGGCCTAATGCATAAGAGATTTGAGCAAAGGTAACGGTGAGCGCCACTTGTGATTCCGGCACCTGATAATATTGCTGAATCGATGAAATCAGTGGCTGGCAATAATAGTTGGCGCCGGCACATAAACCACAGGCAATCGCCATCAGCCATAATAAGGGCTTGTTTTGACTGATATCGAGGGGCGTGTTCATAGCAGCAACCTTATCTAAGCCGAGGAGAATTTAAAACAAGCAGCGCATTGATGCAGGAATGAAAGGCACTATAAGTGAGAACTTTAGGCTTTAAAAGTAGAAAAATATTACAATGACTCAATGAAAAGATCTTAGATCGCAAGGATTACACAGGACTTGAATTAGAAAAACAGTCAGGAATAATCAGGTTGCCAGATTTTTGATCAATAGTTGGCTTTATTACAACGCATAGGACAAAGAAAGAACGAAAAATCCCCTGGAAATGAAAAAAATTAAATAATAGCTCTCATTTTATGCGCAGATATGGTGCATAAACTTTATTTTAGTCACTTATTCGGTTTATGACATTAATATAATAAATGGTCAGCAAGATTTTTGTTCCTCTTGGTCTGATCATTTTAGAGATAAGTGACCTTTACACCCACAGATCTCGTTGTGTCACATCCATCAATTCAACCTCAGCCTGATGGGTGCTAAATCATAACTAAATTGAATAAAAGGTATTACTTTACAGATCAGATAGCTTATCTGGAATAAGTTCTTTATTTGTCAATAAAGTCAAATTTAGAAAACTTGGAAAGCTAAAGTGCCGCTGTCCTTAGCAGAGAGACCTATTCAGAAACGGGTAGCATAAAGAACCAAAACAGGAATTTTGGTCAGAAAGATCAATGTAACAAAAAAAATCTCAAGTAGGCGGCTTATCAGCCGAGCGCATTTTCAGGTTTTCATTCAGGTAAATGAATATCGTTTATAAAATAATCAAATATAAATATTTGGCGTATGTAAGCCATGCACTAGTACAGCAATATTTTTATGAATCATCAGTTCAATATATAGGCATTTATTAAATAAATAGTAGGTAGTAATTTCAAACAGTTTGATTAGAATCCAAAAATTCAACAAGAACACATCCTGAGGGGAAGCATCGTTTAAGCGATGTTTACTTAAGAAAAATTAGCTTGAGGAACGCTCATGCAGATCGGAATTCCAGCCGAAACTGTTGTCGGTGAAAATCGCGTCGCTGCGACGCCAGAGACAGTAAAGAAATTGATCAGCGCAGGACATAGCGTGATTATCGAACGTAGTGCAGGGCTTAAAGCTGCCTATATTGATAGTGCCTATGAACAAGTTGGTGCCAAAATTACGGATGATGCCTACACCGGCAGTCAATTGATTTTAAAAGTTCGTGCACCGAAAGGTGAGGAAATTCAAAAACTCAATCCGAACACCGCCATCGTAGCGATGTTTGATCCTTACCGTAATACTGAGCTTGACCAATTTGCGGCACAGAACGTGTCTGCATTTGCATTGGAACTTTTGCCACGGACCTTGTCTCGTGCGCAGAATATGGATGTCTTGTCTTCTCAAGCCAACCTTGCAGGATACAAGTCAGTCCTTCTGGCTGCGGCTGAATACCAGCGCATGTTCCCGATGCTAATGACGGCTGCGGGTACAGTCAAACCGGCCCGTGTGGTGATCATGGGAGTCGGTGTCGCGGGTCTGCAAGCGATTGCCACTGCAAAACGCTTAGGCGCTATTGTGGAAGCTACAGACTTGCGTCCAACAGCAAAAGACCAAGTGGAGTCATTGGGCGGTAAATGGCTGGACGTGCCGATGTCTGCCGAAGAGCAGCAAAAAGCGGCGGATGCGGCCAAGAATGGTTATGGCTGGATGCCGGGTGAGGAATACATCCGCGATCAGGCTGCCATTGTGGATAAAGCCGTATCAAATGCTGACATTGTGATTACCACAGCGCTTTTACCCGGCCGTGATGCACCGCGTTTAATCCGTGCTGAAACAGTGGCGAAAATGAAACCGGGTTCAGTCATTTTAGATATGGCAGTGGAATCGGGCGGTAACGTTGAAGGTTCGAAATGCGGTGAAACTGTGCATACCGGCAATGGTGTCAAAATTCTCGGTATTCCTAATATTCCTTCGACAGTCTCGACTGAAGCATCGGCTTTATATGCACGTAACGTCTTTAACTTCGTGGAAACACTATTTGATGCCGACAAGAATTTTGTCCTGAATCCAGAAGAAGAAATTCAAAAAGCCCTACTTGTCACTCATGCCGGCCAAGTGCTGCTGAAACGTGGTTAAGGAGAAGACTCATGGTTGAAACAATTACGATTTTTGTCCTTGCCATTTTCGTAGGTTACTACGTGGTGTGGGGTGTAACACCAGCATTGCATACGCCGTTGATGGCGGTCACCAATGCCTTGTCATCGATCATTATTGTCGGTGCGATGATCCAGACCGTTGGTCTGCCGGTGATCGGCGTTGAAGGCAGCGTGGATTTCCAGACCATTAACGTGGTGAGCGTGCTGGGTGCAATCGCGGTGTTCCTGGCCAGTATCAATATTTTCGGTGGCTTTGCCGTGACTGCACGTATGCTGGAAATGTTTAAACCTAAGCAAAAGAAAAAAGAGGGTTAATCCATGGAAATGATTCGAGAATATGCGGATTGGTTCTACCTGATTGGTGCCGTTCTTTTTATCCTGACGCTACGTGGTTTATCAGGTCCTAAAACTGCAATTCAAGGTAACCGTTACGGTATGATCGCCATGGCGATTGCAGTATTGACCACCTTCTTTGTTGCAGATAATCCTGTGGTGTGGATGATTGTGGGCGCAATGGTAGCAGGTGCGGTGGTGGGTATTGCCCGTGCGCGTACTGTCCCTATGACCCAAATGCCAGAAACTGTGGCGCTGATGCACTCATTGGTGGGTCTGGCTGCGGTCTTGATTGCGATTGCTGCAATTATTCATAACAACAAACTGATTGAACTCGGTCCAGACCTTTTGGCGGCCAATGGTGTCAATTTCCATGAAATGAGCCGTGTTCATTTATTTGAACTGTTCGTGGGTTGTTTCGTGGGTGCAATTACCTTTACAGCATCAGTCTTTGCTTATGGAAAACTGGCTGCGAAGAAATGGGCAAAAACCATTTCTGGCGCATGGGTAAAACCTGTTCAGGCCATCATCTTTATTGCCATGTTGGTGTTTGGTTTCATGTTCTTCTCAACAGGGAATATGACCGCATTCTGGGCAATGACAGCACTTGCACTGGTCTTTGGCTGGGTATGGATTGCACCTGTCGGCGGTGGTGATATGCCGGTGGTGGTCTCGCTACTCAACTCATTCTCTGGTTGGGCTGCAGCCGGGATTGGTTTCACGCTTGAAAACAACATGCTGATTGTGGCAGGTTCACTGGTCGGTTCTTCAGGTGCGATTCTGTCTTATATCATGTGTAAAGCCATGAACCGTTCAATCATCAACGTTCTGTTTGGTGGCGCAATGGGCGGTACAGCTGCGCCGACAGCAGGAGCAGGTGAACAGGTTCAACGTAATCACCGTTCTGGCTCGGCAGATGATGCAGGCTTCCTGATGTCAAATGCAGACAGCGTGGTGATTGTACCGGGTTATGGTATGGCGCAAGGCCGTGCACAGAATGCGGTAAAAGAATTGGCTAACTTGCTGAAAGAGCAGGGCGTAACGGTTCGTTTTGCGATTCACCCTGTAGCAGGTCGTATGCCGGGTCATATGAATGTATTGCTTGCTGAAGCTGACGTACCCTATGAAGACATCCTGGAAATGGATGAGATCAATTCGGACTTCCCGGCAACAGATGTGGTGCTGGTGATTGGTGCCAACGATGTTGTAAACCCTGCGGCGAAAGATGATCCAACATCGCCAATTTATGGCATGCCGATTCTGGAAGCGCATAAGGCACGTACCATTATGGTGATCAAGCGTTCTATGGCAACCGGTTATGCGGGTCTAGA
This sequence comes from Acinetobacter sp. YH12208, assembly GCF_013418055.1. Taxonomy (NCBI): domain Bacteria; kingdom Pseudomonadati; phylum Pseudomonadota; class Gammaproteobacteria; order Moraxellales; family Moraxellaceae; genus Acinetobacter; species Acinetobacter sp. YH12208. The sequence continues at coordinate 42,700 of NZ_VPCT01000015.1, read as the reverse complement.
CAATGACTTGTTCTATAATGACAAGACCATGATGATCTTCGGTGATGCCAAGAAAGTGGTGGAAGATATGACTAAAGCTATTAATGGTACGGGTCATTAATTCAAAATCTCCCCTAACCCCTCTTTAATAAAGAGGGGGAACTTCCAAAATCAAATTGGTTACTCAGGTAAGTCCTCCTTTTTTAAAGGGGGACTTTTTTGATAAAGGCTCCCTCCTTTGAAAAAGGAGGGTCGGGGAGGATTAAATAAAAAACCACCTTCGGGTTAATGCTGATCAGTTAAGGAATTTAGAAATAGACTCTTTAACTTTTTAGTCGTTCACGACAGAGTCTTAACGTTTTAAATCAAATATTTGCAATATCATTTGTTACTTTGGTTTCGCCCAAAGTAACCAAAAGCATTTGTCATCCGCAAAACTCGTCAGCCACCATCCACTAGCAAATTTGTCGCAGAAACAATCATTTTTTAATGTAGTCCTGCCTCAGACAGTTGCGGATGACTTTTCCAGCTATCAAATATAATCATGAATTTAAAAAAGAAAATGCCAGTCAATTGCTTAACTGACTGGCATTAACCTTCGGGTGGTTTTTATTTCGTATTCTTTTTATACGCACATAAAAAAAGCGACCTACACAGGTCGCTTTTTTGAATATTTGATTTTACGCTACAGAGTTTGTATCTGCAGGATTGCGCCATAAGCTTTCTAGATCATAGAATTTACGCGCTGTTGGAAGCATACAATGAACCACTACATAACCGAGGTCGATGAGGATCCATTCAGCATCACGTTCGCCTTCAATACCAAGCGGACGGAAGCCAGCTTTACGTGCTTCTTCAGCAACGTTATTGGCCAGTGATTTGATATGACGTGTCGATGTGCCGCTTGCAATGACCATAGCATCAGCCACATTACTGATACCGCTGACATCAAGCTCAACAATTTCTTTTGCTTTTACATCTTCAAGTGCAGCATGTACGACTTTTAAGCAGTCCTGTACAGCTTGAGAATTTGAATTCATAGTAAGATCGTGAGAATTAGAAGCGCTGGGCGATGGTTCTAAATTCATGGGGTGTGTAATTTCCTAACAATTATGCATGGTCTAATATAGCGGTTTTAGTGCTGAATTTCAAATGAAGCCGCAGTCCACTCAGTCATGCTCCGGAAAGAATTCGGCTTTCCAGACAAAGGAGTCATTGGAATGCTGCATCGGCTTATATTCGGCAGCGACATAAGCTTGATATTGACTATGTTTTAACCACTGAAATATATCATGATATTGAATAGACGCCGTATTGGGTTGATGTCGTCCCGGACAATCCGCAAACTGGATATGACCAATCAGGTGAATATTTTCTTTTAAATTTTCCAGTACATCTTCGCCCATCATCGCCATGTGATAGCAGTCATACTGCATTTTTAAGGCCGGATGATTGACTGCTTCCAGCATTTCCTGAGCTTGTGCAACATTTTGAATCAAAAAACGTGGCATATCGGTGCCATTGACCATTTCAAAGACCGGTTCAATTTGATGCTCGAGCAGCATTGAACAGGCCATTTTCAGATTACTTGCCAGCGTATTCAGGCAGGGCAACAGGTCACAATCCAGAGGCTGTTTGCCTGCCAGAATATTGACCCGAGGTACATTTAAGGCCGTGGCATACTGGATGGCTTGTTCAACAGCATGACGGAACTCGATTTCCCGCCCCGGGATACCGGCCAGGCCATGGCCGCCCTGCATTAAATCACCGGCAGGCACATTAATCAGGCATAAGTTCAGTTGATGGATGCTGAGCTGATTTTGAATCTGGCCAATCGTCAATTCATAAGGAAACTGGATTTCGACATGATTAAAGCCCTGTGCTCGAGCCAGTGCGAAGCGTTCGATGAGTGGCACTTCGGTAAAAATCATCGACAGGTTAACGGCGAGTTTAATCATGTATTTTCCTTATACATTCAGGGTATTACAAAAGTAAAAATTATGCGTGCTTGAGCTGTTGAATCACAGTGGCCAGATCGGCCTCGGCAAAGCCCTGGGCCTGATGGATTTGCAGCTGTGATAAGGCCTGAGTCGCGACCGGAACATCCAGGTCAAAGCTTTGGGCCAGTTGCACGGCATTGTTCAGATCTTTAGATAAGGTCTGCACTTTCCATTGCACCGGTTCGAAAGTTTGTGTGGCCATACGTGGCGCCAGAATCTGGAAAGGTTTGGAATCGGCAAAACCACCCGCCAAGGCAGGTGCCAGTAGGCGTGTATCTACACCTGCAAGGCCCGCCAATGCCACTGCTTCCGCGATCAGGGTACTATTGGCTGCGACAATGAGCTGATTACAAATTTTGGTCGCCTGACCAGTACCGGTGTCGCCCATACGGGTAACGCGCTGTGAAAGTGCTGCATAAATTGGGTCAAGATGTTCAATCATTGTGGCATCACCACCGGCAAAAATCACCAGACTGCCTTGTTCAGCACCTGCGGTACCGCCTGAAACTGGGGAGTCAATCCAGTTCACCTGTCTGGTCTGTGCTTGTGCTGCAAGCGCGTGGGTTTGCTGCACCGAAAGGCTGGAAAAATCCACAATGATTTGATCGGCAACCAAATACGGCACGATCTGCTCAAAGACCGATTGCACCGCCTGATCATCTGCCAAGCAAGTCAAAATCACTGGATAATCCGCAATCTGATTCAAAGACAGCGCAGTTGCACCCAAGTCGATTAAGGGATGGCAAGCCGCCGAGGTACGGTTCCATACCGCGACCTGAAAACCTGCCTGTAGTAGACGGGTCGCCATCCGGCGTCCCATCAGGCCCATACCCAAAAAGGCAATCTTAGTATCGCGATTTAACTGCATGCTTTTTCTTATTCCTTGCTTGGACTCTAACTCGATTTAGTTATATTGGCGTGGCACGAACTGGACTTCCGGATTCTTGTCCTTTTTGCGAGCCAGCTGACTGTTTTTACCTAGCAATAATTTCAGCTGCCAGATTTTTTCCATACGTAAAGATTTATTTGGACGATGCTGCATGGCATCCAGTACAAACTTAGAGGCCATCAGGGCATCCGGAGAACGTTGCAGCATTTCCTCAGCCAATGCTTGTGCGCGTGCCAACGGTTCTTGATCCACATGGGTAACCAGACCAATCTCTTTGGCATAGGCACTGTCAAAAATCCGGGCAGTCAAAGTCAGTTCTTTGGCCAGATCAATCCCAATCAGGCCTTTCAGCGAACGGCTGAGCCCCATATCTGGTACCAGTCCCCAACGGGTTTCCATAATCGACATTTTGGTATCAGGATGTGCAATACGGATATCTGCGGCCAGAGCAAGCTGCATACCAGCGCCAAAACAGAAGCCCTGCATCGCAGCGATCACCGGCACCGGTAATTCCTGCCAGACCAGAAAGGCTTTCTGGAACAGACTCTGACCCGGACGGATTAACTCCCAGGCCGCATAGGCACGATTTTTAGGATTATTTAAATCGGCCAGATCAATGCCGGCACTAAACACCTGCGCCTCGCCGGTTAAAATGACGCAACGGATACTTTTATCTTTTTTGATTTTCTGCGCAGTCGCAACCAGTTCACGCAGCAGGGCAAAGCTCATGGCATTGCGTTTATCCGGGCGATTCAGTGTAACTGTGGCAATGCCGTTATTTTTTTCCAAGCGCACGAGTGACATGGCATTCTTCCTTATTTTCCTGAACCGAGCATAACATGCGGCCCGTGAGCTTGCATGACAGCTCAGTCATACTTTCTAAATCACGGACTGAGCAGCTTCAAGTTTTAATTCAAATGTTGTTTCAGAATTTGCTGGGCGGCCTGTTCAACTTGTTCGACCACGGCTTTAAGTTCATCAAAATGTTTCAGCACGTCTTGAACAAAGTTTTCGTCGGCCTTGCGACGTTCTTTACGCAGGGTTGAAACGAACTGTTCGAATCCGCCCGTGATTTTCTGCAAAGTCGGTGCGCCGACATAGCGGGTTGCACCATATAAACGATGCAAGACATGTTCCAGTTGCGGGAAATCTTCCAGCTCAATTAACTGCTGCATTTCAGTGAGTTCATCGGCAAAACTGTCGACCAGCATGCGCAACAGGTCTACTGCCAGATCTTCCTTATTGGCTGCCAGTTGCAGGCTTTGCTGCCAGTCCAGAATATTCGGATCCAGTGCATCAATCACATGGGCGCGTTCCAGCACTGGAAGCCGTTTAAAATGTTCGGTGGTCCAGTGGGTCAGAATCTGCACAATCTGCTCGATCTGGATCGGCTTGGTGACATAATCATCCATGCCATTTTGCAGCAGCTTATGTTTTTCATCCGACAGCGCATGTGCAGTCAGGGCAATAATCGGCAGTCGGTTATGGTTTTCAAAGGTCGATTCCAGTGAGCGAATCGCACGTGTGGTATCAATTCCCGACATCACCGGCATCTGAATATCCATAAAGACCAGATCAAAAGCCGGCTGTTTCTGCTCATAACGGCGCTGGATGATATCAATCGCTTCCTGTCCGCTCAGGGCTTTGCTGGTGGTGACATTCAGTTCAGCGAGTAATGCTTCCAGAACAATCAGGTTGGGCAAATGATCATCGACGGCCAGAATATGCAGACCCTGACCATTAAAGTCTTCATGCTGTTCCTGATCGAAGACCGGGTGATTGCCCAGCAGCTGAATCAAGGCACTGCGGCTGAGTGGCTGATGCAGAGCACGGGCACGATGGTCGTTCAGCATGCTTGGATCGAGTTGCATCTGATAACCATATACGGCCAAATGACCCTGATAACGCGAGCGGATCTCGCGTAACAGGACTTCGCTGTCGCCACTATGATCGACGATGAGCCAGGTGTTTTCAGAGTTCTGTAGATGATTCAGGCGGCTAAACAGATCCAGAATCGATGCGCATTCAATATGCTTGACCTGATAATTTTCCAGATAATGACGCAAGACGTTCGCGGTTGCCGGATGGGCCAGATAAGACACCACCGTCAATTCATTGAAATCTGGATGTTCAATTACAGTATCTTCATCGACCAGGAACTGCGCAGTAAACCAGAAGGTCGAGCCTTTTTCGGTTGGGGCACGTTCCTGATTATCTTCAAAACCAATCTGGCCATGCATCAGGCTGACCAGCTGTTTGGAAATGGCCAGCCCCAGTCCTGTACCGCCAAACTGACGGGTGACCGAGGTATCGCCCTGTGAGAAAGACTCGAATAATTTTTTACGATCGGTACCACTCAGGCCAATGCCGCTGTCCTGTACACTAAAATGCAAGACACATCGATCGATCCCCTCATGTTCCATACGTGCCCGCACGATGATTTCGCCATCCGGCGTGAATTTGATCGCATTGGAAATCAGGTTGGTCAGAATCTGCTTAAAGCGTAGCGCATCGCCAATCACATGTTTCGGTACGCTGTCTGCGTAGTAGAAGGCCATATCAATATGTTTTTGTGCCGCCAGTGGCGAGAGCATGTCCATCACATCAAAAATGGCTTCTTCCAGATCGAAAGCTGCGGTTTCCAGTTCCAGTTTGCCGGCATCAATTTTGGAAAAATCCAGCACATCATTAATCAGCGCCAGTAAATGTGCGGAAGATTTACGAATGGTTTGCAAATATAGACTTTGCTCATTGCTGAGATTGCCCTGACGCAAGAGCAGATGAATAAAGCCATCAATACTGTTGAGCGGGGTACGCAGTTCATGGGAAATATTGGCCAAAAACACCGACTTGGCCTGGTTGGCTGAAATCGCCTGGTCACGTGCCTGACGGTAAGTAATATTCTGTACTTCGAGCGTATCTAAAGTACGACGTAAATCATCTTCAGTCTGTTCAGTATGTTCGCGCAGTTCTAGAAAACTAAAATGTAGACGTTTTACCACATTGGCAATATCCCGTTGCAGTAAACGCAGCTCTCCGGTGCTGTTAATCACCATATGCTGGCCGAGGGTATCGGCATTCAGTCGCTGCAACTGCATGCGAATTTCATACATCGGTGCAATCCAGCGCCGTGAGTAAAAGTTCAGACAGAGTAATAACAATAATAAGGTTAATAGACCCGTTGCAATCAATACGATCAATACCCGGTAGCGAGCAATGGCCAGCGGCTGATTATCCAGCTCAATTGCCAGCCAGCCTTTAGAAAAACTGTTTTCATTCACTTTAATGGCATAAATATGATTGTCTTTATGCAGAATCGGGCCAATAAAGTTACCGCTTTTATCAAAATCGGGCCAAGCGGCCTGTTCCTGAAAGCCGATACCTAAACGATTCTTGCCACTGTCATCCAGAATGGCTGCCCGAACCAGATGTTTTTCATTGAGCATATTCTGCATGGCATTGTGGGCCTGATCATATTGCCAGGGATACAAGCTTAAAATATCCAGTGCATACTCAGACGTGCCTTGAAAACGCGTCATAATGGCAATTGCCATCTGCTTTTGCTGGGCACGTGCGGCATTCGAGGTTTCAGTCAACACCAGCATCGCGCCAACACAGGCCAAAATAGTAATCGGCACAAAAATCAGCGCAATCAACTGTCCATAGGCGTGATTTAAGTGTAGGCGTTTAAACAGCTTTTTATTGATCGTTGACATGATTTAAGCAGTATTTTCTTTATGTTTGGCATATTAGCATGCTTTAAATCGACAGTTAAAATTTAAGCATTATTTTTATAAGGGTTCAGATCAACCTTTAAAAATACAAGAGATTTCAGTTAAATGATTGCTGAAATACAGTGAAAAGCGGGCGATGAAGACTTCAGTCGTCTGAAAGTCCGGGGCTGAAAATAACGCTTTTATATTCACAGCCGAGCTGCTTGATCTTGCTAAATCACAGGGAAATGAAGTTTATAGCAGGATACTGAGTTTGTTTTAGAGAGTTTCCTGAAAAAGCAGTGCTAAATGGATGCAGGGAAAAGCATTTTTTCATACAATAGCCGCACCTCGATATAGGTGCACACAATGAGTAATACCACCCCCGATTTTCAAGCAGATGAATTTTTGTTAGACCACTATGTTGGCAAAACGCCATTGGTGCGTTTACAGCGTCTGGCAAGTCACACTCAAGCTACAGTACTCGCGAAACTCGAAGGCAATAATCCGGCAGGATCGGTCAAAGACCGTCCGGCCTATAATATGATCATGCAGGCCGAGAAGCGTGGACAGATCAAGCCGGGTGATACCCTGATTGAAGCAACGAGCGGAAATACGGGGATTGCATTGGCGATGGTCGCAGCGATGCGTGGCTATAAAATGAAGCTGATCATGCCGAACAATATGAGTCAGGAACGTAAGGATGCGATGCGTGCTTATGGTGCCGAGCTGATTGAAGTTACCAAAGAACAAGGCATGGAAGGTGCACGTGATCTGGCCGCTCAAATGCAAAATGATGGCGTGGGTCTGGTACTGAATCAGTTTGGCAATCCGGATAATGTCGAAGCACATTATCTGACTACAGGTCCTGAAATCTGGCAGCAAACCGGTGGCAAGATTACCCACTTTGTCAGTTCTATGGGTACAACCGGCACTATTATGGGTGTCTCGAAATATCTGAAGGAAATGAATCCGGAGATTCAGATCGTGGGTTTACAGCCATCTGATGGTTCAAGCATTGCCGGAATCCGTCGCTGGCCGGAAGAATATCTGCCGACCATTTTTGATCGCAGTCGCGTGGATCGTATTATCGATATTCCACAAATTGAAGCTGAAAAAACCATGCGTAAGCTGGCGCAGAAAGAAGGCATCAGTGCTGGTACTTCATCTGGTGGTGCAGTGTGGGCTTCCATAAAGCTGGCGGAAGAACATCCGGATGCCGTCATTGTGTGTATTATTTGTGACCGTGGTGACCGTTACTTGTCTACAGGGTTATTCTCTGTGCAAGATTCTGAATAATTATTTGAGCACTGTGTTATGCGCCTGCCTGTTTTAACTTTCGATATTGAAACCCAAACCGATCTCAAATCAGGCGCGCATTTATTTGGTCTGGACCTGCCTGAAGCAGATCTGGATCAGGCCTTGACCAAACTGCGCCGTCAGGATTCAGGCTCTGATTTTCAGCGTCCGCCCTTGCATGAAATTGTCTGTATTTCCGGTTTATGGATCGATGAGCAGGGCATGAAGCTGTTTTCCTTTAGCCGGGAACAGCATTCTGAAGCGGAAATTTTAAGAAAATTCTTATCGATTTTTGATAAGCGTCATCCGACGCTGGTCAGTTGGAATGGTTCACAGTTTGATTTACCGGTGATTTTATACCGTGCCATGTATCATGGACTCTCTGCACCGAGTCTATTCGATCAGGGCGAAATTGACACGCAAAAGCGTTATAATAACTACCAGAATCGTTACCATCATCGTCATGTTGACTTAATGGATGTGATGGCCATGTTCCATACGCGTCATTTCCAGAAGCTGGACGATGTTGCACATTTGCTGGGTTATCCGGGTAAACGCGGTGACGGGGCCTATCGGGTTCCTGAATATGTCCGCAATCAGCAATGGATCGAACTGACCTCTTATTGTGAAGGCGATGTGCTGAATACCTGGCTGGTCTATATCCGCTGGCTGTTGTTAAAAGGACAGCTGTTATTGCCGGATTATCAGCATTTGCTGCACAGTACGATTCAATATTTGCATACGCAACCGCAGCATGCGGACTTTTTATCGGTTTGGCGTGAAACGTCACAAAGAACTGACTTTACCCGTTTTGATTTTCCAACTCCCACATCCTAGGTTTTCATGAAGCATCGAGCACACACACGTCCTACCCAGCAACCCGAGTACATTTTTCAGGTTGAGTCACTTTCGCATGAGGGACGTGGCATCGCTCATTATGGTTCACACCCGGATCATCCACCGCATAAACACGGCAAGAAAGTCTTTATCCGTTATGCCTTGCCCGGTGAAACCGTGCGTGCTCGCATTACCCGTGAAGTTAAAAAACTGGAAGAAGCTGACAGTCTTGAATTACTCAGCGAAGCTTCCGAAATTCGCGTCAAGCCGATCTGTGCACATTTTGGGGTCTGTGGCGGCTGTAATATGCAGCATATCGCAGCCGATGCACAGATTGAACTAAAACAGAATGTGCTGAAATCGCATTTACAGCATTTTGCTGGCATCCAGCCTGTGCAGTGGCTTGCACCGCTACGTTCCGAGCGTGAAGATTATCGCCGTAAAGCCCGGATCGGAGTGCGTTATCTGCCGGCTAAAGACACATTGGTGGTGGGTTTTCGTGAGAATCAAAGCAATAAATTAACCTCGATTGATCGCTGCATGATTCTGGATCGTGAATTTGGATCGCTTACAAGCCTTAAACAATTGCTGCAAAGTCTCAATGGCAAGGCTGACATTGGTCATATAGAATTGGCCATGGGGGATCAGGATATTGCCTTACTGGTGCGTGAAACTGCAAAATTATCAGTGGCTGATGTCAACCAATTGCGCGAATTTACGTTACAGAAAGGCTGGCAACTGTATGTGCAGCCTGCCGGCAAAGATACACTCTCGCGAATTGATGCTCCAGATGCCGCGGCGCGCTTGCACTATAGTCTTGATGACTTTGATGTGAAATTCGGTTTTAATCCTGTGGACTTCACTCAGGTGAATTCGACTATCAATCCGCAAATGGTAGCGCTGGCATGTAATTTGCTACAGCTGCAACAGGGTGAGCGGGTTCTGGATCTATTTTGTGGATTAGGAAATTTTTCTCTAGCACTGGCACGCTGTGTAGGCACATCTGGTCAGGTGATTGCGGTGGAAGGGAGTGAAGAAATGGTGCAACGCGGTGCGGAAAATGCCAAAAATAATGGTATTGCCCAAGTTGCTTTTTATTCACAAGATTTAACCAAAGATTTCTCGCACCAGACTTGGGCAAATCAAGGTTTTGATGCATTATTGATTGACCCGCCACGTGCTGGCGCAGAAGAAGTCATGCATTATCTTCCTCAGTTTGGCGCAAAAAGAATCGTTTATGTGTCATGTAATCCTGCGACACTCGCAAGAGATGCAGGGCTCTTGGTACAACAGGGTTATCGCCTCACTCAAGCCGGAGTGATGGATATGTTCACGCATACTGGGCATGTTGAATCGATTGCATTGTTCGAAAAAGAAAATTAAATGAACGATTGAAGAAATGATGTATTTACAAGTAGGAGAAGGGTATGGTCACAGTACGTGAGCAACTCCCTGGACGACTCAATGAGTTGTCACAGGAGACGACTGTAGAACATGCCGAACAAGCACACCACGATCTGACTGAGTGGTTGGATCGGGTTCGTGGCATATTAGATGGGGCACCTTTACAGCAGCTCGAAGAAGTCGCCCACTTAACATTAGAAAGAGAGCTGCAAAGTACGGTTCAGCATCGTTCCAATACCTTTTATACCGGTATTGAGATGGCGGATATTTTGGCACATCTGCATGTCGATGAAGATACCCTGTCCGCGGCCATGCTCTATCGTTCGGTGCGTGAAGGCGTCATGCCACTGACTGAAGTGTTAGAGAAGTTTGGCGAGCAAGTGCATAGCCTGGTCAAGGGCACGCTGGCCATGGGTAAACTGTCTGAACTGATCGAAAAAAATAAACGTCTGGAAGACCATTTCGATAATAATCAGCGTGAACATCTGTCCGGCATTTATAAAATGCTGATTTCAGTGACCGAAGACGTGCGTGTGGTTCTGGTGAAGTTGGCAGAGCGTACCTATGCCTTGCGTGAGCTGACCAATTCCTCGCGTGAGCGTCAGGAGCGGGTTGCCCGAGAAATTCTGACGATCTACTCACCACTGGCGCACCGTTTAGGCATCGCCCAGTTAAAGTGGGAACTGGAAGACTTGGCCTTCCGTTATCTTGCGCCAGAACGTTATAAAGAAATTGCTTCTTTACTGAATGAAAAACGTTTAGAGCGAGAGCAATATATTCAATTCGTGATTGATAAATTACGCAATGAATTATCTGAATATGGCATCGAAGCTGAAATTAACGGACGCGTAAAACACATTTATTCGATTTATCGAAAAATGAAAAGCAAGAGCCTGAGTTTTGACCAGCTCTATGATATTCGTGCCTTAAGGGTATTGGTCAAGAGCGTACCGGAGTGTTACCACAGTTTAGGGATTGTACATCAGATCTGGCGACATATTCCGCATCAGTTTGATGACTATATTACCAATCCAAAAGCCAATGGCTATCGTTCCCTGCATACGGCTGTAATTGCCGAGAACAAATCACTTGAAGTGCAGATTCGTACTTACAGCATGCATGAAGAAGCAGAGCTGGGGGTGTGTTCGCACTTTAATTATAAAGAAGGCTCGAAAACCACCGATCATTCTTTTAATCATCGTTTGCATTCTTTACGCGCAGTTCTCGAGCATTATCAGGAACGCAATGAGTCCAGTGCACATAAAGAAGCAGAAGATGAAATCGAAAACTTCGAACATATTCAAGACTTCGAAGGCTTCGAAAAAATTTATGTGTTTAGTCGTGATGGTGATATCAAAGAGTTGCCGCGTGATTCAACTGTGCTCGACTTTGCTTATCATGTGCATACCGAAGTTGGTAACAAATGCTATGCCGCGCGTGTCAATCAGCGCTATGTGCCACTGACCTATACCCTGAAAACCGGGGAACAGGTCGAGATTCTGACCAAAAAAGACCGTGAGCCGAATCGGGACTGGCTGGTTAACTCTCTGGGTTATATCAAGACTGCACGTGCGCGCGACAAGTTGCGCCACTGGTTCCGTCAACAGGACCGCAGTAAAAACCTGGAAGTCGGCCGTGAAGTGCTGAATAAAGAATTGTCACGTCTGGCGATTCATCCAAAATCGATCGATTTGAGTGATTATTGCAATCATTTTAATGTCAAAACCGGTGATGACATTCTGGTGAATCTGGTCAATGGTGATATCAGCCTGCATGCCTTGATTAATCAGGTGAATCGTCATATGCATCTGGATCAGGATGAACCTGAGCTGGTGCTGAAGCCAGCGCTGAATCCGCGTGCCAGTCATACCCTGTCAGCGCACGGTATTCTGATTGACGGGCTGGATAACGTAGAGCTGCATGTCGCGCAATGTTGCCAACCGGTGCATGGTGAGTCGATCGCTGGCTATATCACCCTGAATCGTGGGGTAAGCATTCATAAGGTGGCTTGTCCGGACTATGTGCGCATGATCACCCAAGAGCCTGAACGTGCGGTAGAAGCCGACTGGGAAATGCAGCCAACACGTGGCCAGAGCGTACAGATTGTGGTGGAAGCCTATGATCGACGTGGTCTGCTCAAAGATCTGACGCAAGTGATTTTTTCCGACCAGATCAATATCCGTCAGGTCAATACTATTTCGGAAGCGGACGGTATTGCCAATATGAAGCTATTGATTGAAGTTAAAGGTCTGGCGCAACTTTCCAAACTGCTGGCGCGTCTTGAACAGCAGCCGGGCATTATCAGCGCCCGCCGTCTGGTACAGGGCACTTAATTCTTTATTTCTAAGCTGAAGAAAGCCTGCAATTCAATTGTGGGCTTTTTTATTGTAAGGTATTTGAACAAAATGGATAAAAACAGATCAACAGACCGATATGAGTGCGCCAGAAATATTTGAACGAAGACGACATCATCTGACAAAAGTGATTGATCAGCTGATTGACACCCAGCAATTTAAAACCGGCAAAGAGATCTGCGAGCATTTTGGCTTGTCTGCTGCTTATATCGCGCAGTTACTGAATAGCAAACGCCAGATCGGAGAGAAGGTGGCAAGGGAACTGGAACAGCAGCTTGGCTTAGCCCGTTTAATTCTGGATCAGACGGTCGAACCGAAGATTGAACTTGCTACAGCTATAGATCGGGTCGTTTTGTTTCAGATGCAGGTGGTACAACAACAGGCCTTTAAACTCAATCCCATAGATTCTACGGTTTCGTTCAATCCGGATATTTTTCATCTGCAAGCACAGCATTATGCGATTCAGGTGGCAGAGCGCTATTATTTTCCCAGTCTGAAACCGGACTGGTGGCTGGTTTGTGATAAAGAGTTGCCAGTTTTTGGGATGTGCTGTGTGTATCTGGCCAACGGCTTGCAGCTCATTTTGGAGGGGGTGGGGGAAGCTCAAGATACTTATGAATTTCAAAGTCTGGATGAAAATCGGAAAGTCATTTTCCAAAAAACAGATATTGAAAAAATCCATCCAGTGATTGCGATTCTGCCGGCTACTTCAACATTCAAACAGCAGAAATAATTCAGCCCATCCTAGGACGGGCTGAACGATGAAAATGAAATATCAGATTAGGGAATCTGGTTTTCGTCTTCAAATTCTGGCTTGACTTGTACGATAAAGTCCTGACGGTTTAAACCACGCCAAAGTGCAAATCCAGTCCCGATATAGATTGAAGAGTAGGTACCGACAAAAACGCCGACAAACATCGCAATCGAGAACCATTTCAGGCCATCACCACCCATGAGCATCATTGCAACAACAACCAGCAATAGCGTCATAGAGGTATGAATGGTACGGCGTAAGGTTTCGGTCAGGGCAATGTTAATCACTTCAAGCGGTTCTGCACCCCGAATCTTACGGAAGTTCTCACGGATACGGTCAGAGACCACGATATTATCGTTCAGTGAGAAACCAATGATCGCAAGGAGTGCCGCAAGTACCGTCAGGTCAAATGGCCACTGCGTCATGGCAAAAATCCCGAGGGTCACCACGATGTCATGGAACAGCGACAGTACTGCACCGATCGCCAGTTTGAGCTCAAAGCGGATGGTGACATAGACCAGCATCAGTAAGAGCGCCAGTGCCACCGCGCCACCAGAGCGGACATACAGCTCATTACCCACCTGTCCGCCGACCACATCAAGCTTCGGTACCTCTGCCGCATTATTTGGCAGTTGAACCGCTGCAGTAACTGCTTTGGTCAGGTCTTCAGCTTCCACATCTTCCTGAACTGGCATACGCACCATCAGGTCACGTTCCGAACCCAAAGTTTGTACGACAGCATCGTTGAAACCGGCCTGGCTCAGTGCCTTGGAAACATCTTCAGGCTTGACCGGATTGGTATAGTTCAGCTCGGCTGCCACACCACCGGTAAAGTCTAGCCCCAGGTTAAGGCCTTTGGTCGTAATAAAGAACAGACTCGCAACAGTTAAGATGATTGAAAACAATGCCGCAGGCAAAGCAATCTTCATAAACGGAATGACGCGTTCGTCTTCAGGGCGACCGTACTGTTTTTGATTCAGTTGAGTATTTTCAGTCATCATCGATCTCCTTAAATGCTCAACTTTTTCAAGTTACGTTTTTTGCCATAAATGAGCTGTATCACGGCACGCGTTACTGTAATCGCAGTAAACATCGAGCAGACAATACCAATCATCAGGGTCACGGCAAAGCCTTTGATCGGACCTGTACCAATCGCGAACAGAATGAAGGCTACCAGGAAGGTAGTAAGGTTCGAGTCGAAAATGGTGTTATAGGCCCGATCATAACCGGCCACAATCGCCTGTTTCGGCGAAGCTCCCCATTTCATCTCTTCCCGTATTCGTTCACAGATCAGAACGTTGGCATCGACTGCCATCCCGATGGTAATCACGATACCGGCAATACCAGGCAAGGTCAGAGAAGCACCAATCCATGACATGACGGTCAGAATCATTGCCAGGTTAAAGACCAGGGCAAAGTTCGCAATCACACCAAACAGACGGAAGAATACCACCATCCAGATCGCCACCAGAAGGAAGCCAATTTGTGTTGAAAGTACACCTTTGTCGATGTTTTCCTGACCCAGACTTGGACCAATCACACGTTCTTCAACAAAGTACATTGGCGCAGCCAGGGCACCGGCACGTAGCATCAAGGCAAGTTCAGCAGCTTCCTGTGGTGAGTCCAGACCGGTAATACGGAACTGGGAACCGAGTACCGCCTGAATGGTTGCCGCATTAATCACGACAGATTCAGTATATGGCGTACGCACTTCAGTTTGAGTCCCAGTCGCTGGATCTTCTACATAGCTAATGCGCTGTTTGTTCTCGATGAACAATACTGCCATCCGTTTGCCGACCGCATTCCGGGTCGCATCCGACATCAGTTTGCCGCCTGCGCTGTCTAGGGTAATGTTGACCTCAGCACCGCCAGTGTCCTGGCTAAAGCCGCTTGATGCATTCTGAACACGTTCACCGGTCAAGATACGGTTACGGTTCAACAGCAGCTGACGACCGCTGTCCAGGGATTCATAAGCGAATACTTCTGTACCTGGTGGCAATGTGCCAGTCGCCTGACCGGTATATGGATCAATATATTGATCATTCAGGTCAGAAACCAGACGAAACTCAAGGTTTGCGGTACGACCCAAGACACGTTTTGCTTCTGCAGTATCCTGTACACCCGGCAATTCAACCACAATACGGTTGCTGCCCTGGGTTTGCACCAGTGCTTCTGCCACACCTAACTCGTTAATACGGTTACGTAACGTGGTCAAGTTCTGGTTGACTGCATAAGACTCGATTTCTTGCTTACGTACATCAGTATAAGTCAAACGTAAAGTCGAACCGGTATCAGTCGCAACAGCCTGCTGGGTAAACTCATTGCCATTACGGCGCAAGAAGTCCATCGCTGCAGCACGATCATCATTGCTGGCAAACTGCACCACAATGGTGTTGCTGCTTAAGTTCAGGCTATTAAATTTCAGGTTGTTATCACGCAACTGACGACGTAGGTCTGTCGCAGAGGTTTCCATGCGCTGCGCAATCGCTTTGTCCATGTCCACTTCGAGTAAGAAGTGAACACCGCCACGTAAATCCAGACCCAGCTTCATTGGCTTGGCACCAATTTTTTGCAGCCATTCCGGCGTGGTCGGGGCAAGGTTCAATGCAACCACGTAATCATCACCTAATCCGCGACGTAAAGCTTCTTTGGCTTTAAGTTGCAATTCACTTGAATCTACACGTAATAAGGCAGCATTGTTGCTAAAGCTATTGTCATGGGTGGCAATATTTTCAGTTGTTAAAATTTGCTCTGCTTTTTGTACGATGCTTGCATCAATTTGAGTACCGGCTTTGGCACCCGAAATCTGTACAGCAGGTTCATCTGGATACAAACTTGGCAGGGCATATAAGGTACTGATGACTAGTACAACTAGAATCAGTACATATTTCCATGCTGGGTAACGCATTTATTTTCTTCTTAAAATGAAAAAGTCGTGCAAGGGCACGACTATTTTTGATTAAAGGTTATTTAAAGTGCCTTCAGGAAGGACTGAAATCACACTCGCACGCTGAACTTTAACTTCTACGCCACGGTTCAATTCAACCACTGCGAAGTCACCTTCAATCTTGGTGATTTTGCCCATTAATCCGCCTGCAAAAACGACTTCACTGCCAACACCAAGGCTTTCAACCAAAGCACGATGTTCTTTGGCACGTTTAGATTGAGGGCGCCAGATCAAAAAATAGAAGATTGCAATAAAAACCGCAATCATCAAAAGGTTCGCCATCATGCTGGGTTGTTGTGCAGCTTCACCTGCAGCGTGAGCAGTCGAAATAAAAAGGCTCATTACATTTTCCTAAAATAAAAAAACTGGTGATCAACTTGATAATAAATTGACATATTCTTGCAATTTACATTGTCTTTTTCCTCAGCGCAAATGCTGATGGATTAATCTTGCGGGCAAGGGGGTACTTCCAGGCCACGACGGGCATAAAAGTCCTGCACAAACGCATCAAATGTACCGTTGTCCAAGGCATCACGCATGGATTCAGTCAAGCGCAGGTAATAACGCAAGTTATGAATGGTACCGAGCATCGAACCAAGCATTTCCCCACATTTTTCGAGGTGGAATAAATAAGCACGAGTGAAGTTGGTACAGGTGTAGCAATCGCAATGTGGATCAAGCGGGCTTTGATCGTGACGATATTTTGCATTACGGATCCGTACCAGACCATCTGTGACAAAATAATGACCATTACGTGCATTTCGGGTTGGCATCACGCAGTCAAACATATCGACACCACGGCGCACCGCTTCCACAATATCTTCAGGCTTGCCGACCCCCATCAAATAGCGCGGTTTATCTGCCGGCATTTGTTCTGGAAGATAATCCAGTACCTTGATCATTTCTTCTTTAGGCTCGCCAACGGACAGACCGCCAATCGCGTAACCATCAAAGTCAATATCAAGCAGGCCTTTTAACGATTCTTCACGTAAGCCTTCATACATGCCACCCTGAATAATCCCAAACAGTGCATTACGGTTTTTCAGAACCTCGTGATGTTGGGTTTTACAGCGCTTCGCCCAGCGCAAAGACAGTTGCAAGGATTTTTGCGCTTCTTCATGCGTCGCAGGGTACGGCGTACATTCATCAAAAATCATCACAATGTCAGAGTTCAGCGTGTGCTGAATGTCCATTGAAATTTCAGGCGATAAAAATACTTTTGAACCATCGATGGGTGAGCGGAAGGTGACCCCTTCTTCTTTAATTTTACGCATTGCGCCCAGACTGAACACCTGGAAGCCACCGGAATCGGTCAAAATGGGATTATTCCACTTCATAAATTCGTGCAGGCCACCATGTTCACGAATCACATCGAGTCCTGGACGTAAATACAAATGGAAGGTATTGCCCAAAATGACTTGAGACTTGATCTCTTTAATATCACGCGGCAACAGGCCTTTCACCGTACCGTAAGTGCCGACAGGCATAAACATCGGGGTTTCAACCACACCATGTTCAAGCGTTAAACGACCACGACGGGCGCGACCCGACTGACCTAATTTTTCAAACTTCATAGGAGTTCCACATCCAGGCGAAAAAACAGTTCGCTGCTAGTTCATAGCTAAAGGGCGCTATTTTCCTTGATTCTTACGCTAAACGCCAGCATTGTAGAGCATTCGCTCTGTAATTTTATTTATCGTTGAATAAATGCAAGATCAGGTGAAATAGTCGAATTTGCAGAAAACTGTTGCAAGCGCTGCTGGATATCTTCCCGGCTAAGAGCACAGCTGCCATCCGGCTCAGAGGCCATGGCAGCGATATGCTGGATCAGTTTCTGGATATAGATATTGCTGTCGATAAAGTAGGATTCCAAGGTCAGCAAATAGGCATCGTGCGCCACTTGCAGATAATCATAAGGCTCCATCACCAGCATTTGTTCCAGATCAATCAGAATGTCCTTGTCATTTTGCGAGAGTTTTAATCGCTTGCTGATTTCAGAAAAAGGCTGGGCATGTCGGGAGACTAAAAAGTTTTGCAATAAGGCGCTTTCTGGGTTGATTTCCAGTGCAGATCGGCGCTCAAATTCGACTTGGTTTGGCAGGCTCAGGAAAAAAAGTATATTGCCCAGATCCAGACCATAGGCTTCGGAGAGGCGATATTTGGCCTGTTTGAACGTTTGCAGTAATAAGTCCAGATGTGTTGTGTGGAGCTGTTGCTGTCCCAATAGCGGATGACCAAAACTATGCTGGGTTTTAAAATAATCGGCCAGCAAAGTTTTGAACGGGATCAGTCCGGAGTCGGGCGCAGCTTGTGCCCGATAACGCCATTTTGGGACATTCCAGCGATCTTGTTTAGCCAGATATTGCCGCTGATCTTCCGGATCTTTAAAAATACTGCACTCAGTCGAAATAGCCAGATCATCCAGCAGTAAAAATTCGTCAAAGACCAGACTACAGGCATAGATTCCATCGTCCTGATAATGGTCATAAAGCGGATAAAATTCTTCCACCAGCGTCTGCTCTAAGCGCTCTACATAATTCAGCATAATTTTTATTCTTTATTTTATTGGTTTTATAAAGGTGTAGCTTCATCCTGGGGCATTTTATTATAAGTTGAGTACGCCAGGATGAGAAAGTCGATCAGATGAGATAGTTGCTCAGTGAAAATTTGGACGATAGTCAAAACTCTGGGTTGCGCTCTGATCGCGAAAAGGGCGAACTGCTTTTTTTCCTAACAGCATATTATTAATCACATTGTGTGGGAAAATCTGGATCTGGTTATTAAACAGTTCCACATTGCGATTATAAATGGTAATTGCCGCACCGACATTTTCATTCTGTTCTTCAATTTCAGCCATCATTTTCAGATAAATGTCATTGGCTTTTAGCTCGGGATAGTTTTCAACCACTACATTGAGGCTATGCATGAGTTGTTTGTTCAGGCTTTCAATGCGCTGTAACTGAGAAATGTCGGCATCGTTGATATTTAAATTCATGATGTTCTGACGCAGTTCGGTGACTTTTTCCAGTGTGCCTTTTTCAAAAGAAGAATATTGCTCGACCAGCGGCTGCAGTCCATCCAGAATTTTCAGTTTCTGCCGTTCATAACTGGCAACATCCGACCAGGCGCGAATCGTCGCGTTGTGATGACGGACAATACTGTTGCGGATCATAATGATCAGCACAATCAGCGCAATAATGATCAAACATAAAACCAAAAATCCCATGCGAGATATCCCCAATTCATATTTATATTCTGAAAATATTGATTTAAAAAAAAGCAGTTATTTTAAAAACTGCACAAGATCATGTTGTAACTGTTCGAGTTGTCTTAATTTAAACGTTCTGAGATGGCCGCGCAATGTCGAAATATCATTGATATGACGATGCTTGCTCGACACCTGAAATAAATCATGAGGCCCCAGATAGCAGAGCATCCGATTTTCCGGATGAAACAGTAAATCCCCCTGACGCTGTGCAAAAAAATCGGCCAGACGCAGTACAAAACCCGGACTGAGTAATTTGGCGGTTTGCATCGGATCACTGCCATAAAAGCTTAAGCGTTGATTGGTACGAATATCGCTACTATGCCAGGGATGGCTATAAGGATAATAAAATTTACGTCGAGAAGTCGTGACCGCCAGTCCCTGAATCTGGATATCAAAGACAAACACGCCCCACAGGTCTTTGTGAACCTGCATTAATTTAACCGGCTGCCCTTGCTTGTTGCGAACCTGTACTTCATCAATATAGTGATATTGAAACAGCAGCACCTGATGTTGCTGGCCGTTTTCATCTTCCCATACCGTGCTGGCATAACGTGTAATCTCATTACTCAAAGAACCTTGATTGAATAAGGGGAATAAACGTTTTAAATGTCCAATAAAATGCAGGGGATTTAAAGGAATTGAAATATGCTGTGGCTGTTGCTGAAAGGCAAGCTGATATTTTTTGGCCAGTGCTGCATCTTCCAGAAAGCCAATAACTTCATCTAATGGTTGTTGTTGCTCATAGCAAAGATAGGCCCAGAACAGCAGCAGACCGCCCAGAAAAACGCCACTTTGAATCCAGATATTTTCCGGTGCAATAAAAATGCTGACGATGAGCAACAAACCAATACCAGCCAGCGCCAATGGCAGATTATTTTCAAATTTTAGCGTTATCGGGCCATTCCAGGGATGCAATCCGTCCAGCAGGTCTTGATGACTCTTGGCTTGACGGCCCAAATCCCACAGCCGGGCGATATTCTGAAACACCACTGCATTTTTCTTGCGGCGAATATGAATGGACTGTTGTACAGACTCGATCGGCATGGGCAGCTATTCTCGCTATTGTGCCTGATCAATCAGCATGGCATCGCCATAACTGAAGAAACGATATTGGCTGTCTACTGCATGCTTGTAGGCATTCAGAATGTTGTCACGATTGGACAGGGCAGAAACCAGCATTAACAGGGTCGATTCCGGTAAATGGAAATTGGTAATCAGACGATCGACCACTTTGAACTGATAACCTGGATAAATGAAAATCTGGGTATCACCGGTCCAGCCTTTTAGTTCACCGCCATTGGCCTGCGCCGCACTTTCTGTGGCACGGGTAGCCGTTGTACCGACAGCAATCACTTTATTGCCACGCGCTTTAGTTGTTTTGATGAGTTCCATCGACTCATCGGACACCTGGCACCATTCGCTGTGCATGATGTGATTTTCAATATCGGTAGTGCGTACTGGTAAGAATGTACCTGCGCCCACATGTAGTGTGACAAAGGTGGTTTGAATTCCTTTGGCTGCTAACTTTTTCAATAAGTCTTTATCGAAATGCAGAGAAGCCGTAGGTGCTGCGACACTGGCCAGCTTGGTTGGATCATTAAACACAGTTTGATAACGTTCGGTATCAATTTCTTCTGCTTCACGGTTGAAATAGGGCGGAATAGGGAGGGCGCCATATTTGTCTAAGACTTCTAAAATCGGCTGTGAAAATTCCACAATAAACAGGTTTTCATGACGACCTTGCACGGTCACTTTTACTGCATCTGGGCCAATAAACAGTTCTGCACCGGCTTTCGGTGAGTTGCTGGCCTTGATATGACAATGTGCAATGAACTGATCCATCATGCGTTCAACCAGTACTTCTATGGCACCGCCTGAGGCACGTTTGCCTTTTAGACGTGCTTTCATGACTTTGGTGTCGTTCAATACCAGTAAGTCGCCGTCTTCAAGCAAGTCCAGAATGTCGGTAAATTGATGGTCGTGATATTGACCGTGTGCGTCGAGGTGCAGCAGGCGAGAGGCACTGCGTGTTTCCAGAGGATAGCGAGCAATCAGCTCATCGGGGAGATCAAAATTAAAATCAGAAAGTTGCATGATGATTTACGCTAAAAAAACTGCGGCTAGTATAAACTTTTTTCTTTTTTATGGCGGGAATTGCTCGATTTTAAAACGAAAAAATGCCATTTGTTTTAAAAATAAACAAATGTAAATATTCTGCGTTGACAGTGCCGAGAAATCGCGTATTATACCTTTCATCCACTCCCGAGGTGGTGAAATTGGTAGACGCGGCGGACTCAAAATCCGCTGTCAGAGATGACGTGTCGGTTCGAGTCCGACCCTCGGGACCAAAATTCTAGAAAACCCCAAGCACATTCAGTCTTGGGGTTTTTTATTGTCTGTATATTTAAAAGTATTTATTTTCATCATTTCTTAAAATGGTTTTTGACTGAATTTGAGTGGTTTTGTCAGTAAGATGATGATTTATATCTATAGCGAAAAATAGATTAATTGAATAACTTTGATACATCAATCAGACATAAAAAACCGGCGCCTAGACGCCGGTTTTTTTATTTTACATTACTGATCAAGTCAGTTTTGCAAAAGCTTAGATCGTAGCAAGTGCTGCATTCAAAGTAGCACTTGGACGCATCACTGCATTTACTTTCTCTTGATCAACTGCGTAGTAACCGCCGATGTCTACTGATTTGCCTTGAACTGCTGCAAGCTCAGCAACGATTTTCTCTTCATTTTCAGCTAAAGTTTTTGCAAGTGGTGCAAATTTCGCTTTCAATTCAGCATTTTCGTCTTGAGCAGCAAGTTCTTCAGCCCAGAATTTCGCCAGGTAGAAATGGCTACCACGGTTGTCGAGTTCGCCAGTACGACGAGAAGGTGACTTGTCGTTATCTAGCAATTTGCCAGTTGCACGGTCTAAAGTTTTAGCAAGTAACTTGATGTTGTCATTGCCTTCTTTAATACCCATTTCTTCTAGAGAAACTGCAAGCGCCATGAATTCACCGAGTGAATCCCAGCGTAAGTGGTTTTCTTCAACTAACTGCTGTACGTGTTTAGGCGCAGAACCGCCTGCACCTGTTTCATACATGCCGCCACCCGCCATTAACGGCACGATTGACAACATTTTTGCAGATGTACCCAATTCCATGATCGGGAACAAGTCAGTCAGGTAGTCACGTAAAATGTTACCTGTTACAGAAATGGTATCTAGACCGCGCGCAACACGTTCAAGCGTATAACGCATTGCACGTACTTGTGACATGATCTGGATATCAAGACCGGTAGTGTCGTGATCTTTCAGGTATTTTTCAACTTTCTTGATCAGTTCATTTTCGTGTGGACGGTACGGGTCAAGCCAGAAGATTGCCGGCATGCCAGAGTTACGTGCACGCGTTACTGCAAGTTTCACCCAGTCGCGGATCGGTGCGTCTTTCACCTGACACATACGCCAGATATCGCCTTCTTCCACGTTTTGTGACATCAACACTTCGCCAGTTTCAAGATCAACGATGTTAGCAATACCCGCTTCAGAGATCTCGAAAGTTTTGTCGTGTGAACCGTATTCTTCCGCTTTTTGTGCCATCAAACCAACGTTCGGTACTGTACCCATTGTACGTGGATCAAAATTGCCATTCCACTTACAGAAGTTGATCATTTCCTGGTAAATACGTGCGAATGTTGATTCAGGCATGACGGCTTTACAGTCATAAGGTTTGCCATCAGCGCCCCACATTTTACCGCCACCACGGATCATTGCAGGCATAGAAGCATCTACAATCACGTCATTTGGTGAATGGAAGTTCGTGATGCCTTTGGCAGAATCAACCATCGCAAGTGCTGGACGATGTTCTTGGCAAGCATGTAGATCTGCAATGATTTCTTCACGTACAGAGGTTGGTAGAGTTTCGATCTTTTCATAAAGACCAGCCATACCGTTGTTTACGTTCACGCCAAGCTCATCAAATAACTTGCCGTGTTTTTCAAATGCGTCTTTGTAGTAAATTCTCACACAGTGACCGAATACGATCGGGTGTGAAACTTTCATCATGGTTGCTTTCACGTGAAGTGAGAACAAGATGCCGGCTTCTTTACAATCATCTAATTCTTTTTCATAGAAATCGCAAAGCGCTTTTTTGCTCATGAACATTGAATCGATGATTTCGCCATCTTGAAGCGCAACTTTTGGCTTAAGAACGATGGTTTTACCAGACTTGGTGATCAATTCCATTTTCACATTACGTGCACGGTCTAAAGTCATCGACTTTTCGCCATGGTAGAAGTCGCCTTCGTCCATGTGTGAAACGTGAGTTTGAGACCACTGTTTCCACTCGCTCATAGAGTGTGGGTGTTTTTTCACATAGTTTTTAACGGCAGCAGGTGCACGACGGTCTGAGTTACCTTCACGTAGTACCGGGTTTACTGCTGAACCAAGACATTTGCTATAACGTGCCTTGATTGCTTTTTCTTCTTCAGTGGCCGGGTTTTCAGGATAGTCAGGAAGGGCATAGCCTTTAGACTGGAGTTCCTTGATACACGCTGTTAGCTGGCCAACAGAAGCACTGATATTTGGGAGTTTGATAATGTTCGTGTCTGGATCTTGTGTAAGACGACCTAGCTCAGCTAGAGTGTCAGGCACCTTTTGCTCTTCGCTTAGGTAATCTGTAAATTCAGAGAGCACGCGCACAGCTACAGAGATGTCACTTTTGACGATCTCAACGCCAGCTGGCTTAGTAAAGGTCTCAATGATCGGCAGCAGAGAATAAGTCGCCAGTAATGGCGCCTCGTCGGTCAGTGTGTAAATGATAGTTGACTTTCCACCAGCCATATATAGCCCCTTGCGTTGGATTGAGTTTCTGAGGGCCGAACTTTTGGTCCAGCCTCATTGAACCGATTTGCTTAAATAAAAACATTGAGAGTATCGTCTTTCAGCGCATTTCAGTCAACGAAATATGCTTTTAGATTGAAATTTGGGCGAAAATTTGTACAGATTTGTATGGTTTAGCTGTGTTTGTATTTTGTACAAAAAAATAATTTTCTGCGATTAGAAATCATTATGGTGCTGGAAAGAAATTTTATGCTACCAGATTGTATTCACTGAAGATGAGTTTTTGAGCATTGGGTGGGATCGTGATGATCCCGAAATACAAATGAATGTTGAGTGATCAGATGCTATTTCGGGGCAGTTTCTTCGGGTCAATTGAGGCAATTTGCCTTGACGAATCGCCACCTCAATATCATGGAATTACTTTGCGATATACTTCTAAGCATTGATCAAATCATTCTTAAAATTGCAGCGAAATAAGGAAATCGGATGCCCAGTTTATTTATTGTGATGCTTGGTGGCCGTCATGCCCGTGCCAATACAGAAGTTCATGATGTGGTACTGGCAGTAGGCGAAACTCTGGAAGAAACCTATCCTCAACTGAAAAATGCCTGGTTTGCCGAGCAAAAAGGGCTGCATATTGATGCTTGGGCGCAAATTAATGGACTGGAGTTCGAGGGCAAAAATTATCACGTTCAATTTAGCGATGCTGCCCCGAATCAGGCTGCCGAAAAGCTTTGGCTGATTAATTTAGGGGGTTATGATGCACGTGAATTTGGTGAGCTGCACCGTTATGTGCTGGTGGTGGCACAGAATGCCATGGTGGCAAAACAGCGCGGTAAAGCTTATTTCGCCAAGCACTGGCAAAAACAGCATACTGACCGGGTGCTGGATGTCGATGATTGCATTGCGATTGATCAGGTGTATGGCCGATATGTACAGCTGGTCGAGGGACATTTTAGTGCGAATCGCTGGGAAAATACCTATCTCACGATTTAAAACTGAAGCATAGGGCTATAGCGTGGCTGAGTGTCAGGATTCGACGAGTGACTTAAAAAAAATCTTTATCAAAGTTCAATAATCTGCATAATACCGGAAAGGAAAAACAGCTTTTGACTGAGATGGAACATCTTAAATGGATTTAATTCAGGCAAATGGACAACCGCACTATGGACGTTTCAAGGAACTTCCAAAAAGTATTGACTATCAGGCATATCAATACAAGAACCCTTATGGTCAGGTGCTGTCAGGCTGGCGTAAGCATCTAAAATATAAGAAATTCAAATTTTGTAGTATTCAGCACGAACATTATACCATTGGGCTGGCGATTGCCGATATTGCATGGGCAGGGCACAGTTTTGTCTATGTCTACAACCATATGACCAATGACGTTCTGGAATGGAATGCGATTAATTTCCTGTCTCGCCATACTGTGCTGGATGAACAACCATTATTCAATCACAGTTATTTTCATAAATCGCCTTTTCAGGTCGATATTCAGCATGCCAACGGTGTGCGCTATATCAAGGTCAGTAAATACGGCGAAATTCAGCTCAGTGCACGAATCTTTTGTGCAGGAACCGATCCTTTAAGTATGTGTAGCCCAACTGGTATTAATGGTTGGACTTATACGCAAAAGCTCACGACCTTAGGTTGCGAAGGCTATTTTCTAAATAAACAAAAACAAAAGATTCAATTTAACGAACGAACTTTTGCCTTGCTGGATGACACCTGTGGTTTTCTACGTCCAGAAACTGCCTGGTTTTGGTTGTCGTGTAACTTTTGGGATGCGACCAATCAGCGGATTGGAATTAATTTAGCATCCGGTGTTAACGAAAGCTTTGGTAATGAAAACTGTTTGTGGATCAACGGAAAAATTTATCCATTGGCTGATGTGCTCTTTCAGCAGGAAACTGAAACTCAATGGACGATTCAATCACTAGATGAAAAGCTGAATCTAACGGTGACAACCGGTTGGCGACGTTATGAAAATCTGAATTTGCGTCTGGTCGGCAGCCAGTTTAGCCAGTGGCAGGCCAAAGTCTGTGGCACCATTCAGCAGGATGATCAGGAAATTATTTTACTGAATGAATATGCCTTGCTTGAGCAGCATTATGCCAAATGGTAAATCAGCTTAAATCAAAAAGCCTTCAATTTTGAAGGCTTTTTGATTTAAGCGATGCTCACGTTTAGTCTTTCGCGGCCTGCCAGAAGGCTTCACCGGCTTGAATCGGATCGCCGGTTTCATTTAGGGTGTTGATCCAGACCTCGTATTGGGCAATCACTGGGTGCTGACTCGGATGAAAGTCTTTTTTAAACCAGTCTCGATACTGTTTGCCCATTCGGGTCAATGTGCCTTTTGGGCCAAAAAACCAGGGTAAGCTCTTGATATTCATCTGCAAGCGTTGCAAGAGGCTAAAGCCATCATGTTTCAGCATGACATTGGCACGGTAGACGGTAAAACTAAACATTAAAATGGTCGTGCTGACTAAGGTGGCTCGACGGGTAAATTCTGGGGTTTTAGCCACATTTTTCATCACATCAAAAGCTACATCGCGGTGTTCCATTTCCTCAATGGCATGCCAGGCCAATAATGCCCGTACAAAAGGATGGGCATCTTTCAGGGTCTGTTTTTGTCCATAAAAAGTTTCTGCCATAAGCGCCGTTAAATGCTCTGCCGCAGCGGTAATGGCAATATTAAACTGGGGTGAGCGGTGCTTCAGATCATAATTGAAAATTTTATTTAAACGTTCAATAAATTGGTCTACAGGCATGCCTTGCTCGCGCATCAACTGATTCATTTTGTCATGCGCGATGCCGTGCTGGGCTTCCTGGCGGATAAAATCCGCGACACGTTGTTGCAGCTCTGGGTCCTGGATCTGATCGCGGAACAGGCGGACACTCTGAATAAAATAGCGCTCGCCGTCTGGAAAGGTCAGGCTCAGAGCATCGAACATGCGCGTCATGAAGGGATCGCCGCCGAACCAGTAACGTGGAATTTCATCCAGTTTAAAATCAAGTTGGGTGCGAACCACAGGCTGTAGGGCGGATTTTAATATGGCGTTCATCTTGTAGATTCTTTTTTGTGACGATGCTGACAGTATGTCGGCGAATCTCGCCATTGTTTTGACAGAGCTTGCCAATTTTTATACATTTTATGCCAAATGAAAATAAAACTGGTCAGATTAGAGCTGCCAGCGAGAATCGCACATGCAAGACATAAAAATATCCAATGGTTATCTTCAGCTCTGGGCGACTTATTTGCGTGATGTGGGGATTGAACCCTTAACTGCCGACTTTCTGCAAGATGTGCATGACTCGCTTGTGACACTCATCGATCAGCCTTTTGATACACAAGTACCTTTGGAATTGTTGAATCATATTATTTTAACTACTCGGCAACATCTGAACTGTCCGCAGCTGATTTTTGAAATCGTGCAGGTCATTCGTCCTGAGCATTTTGGTGTACTGGGTTATATGGTTTCACGTAGCAGTAGTGTCGCGGAAATGATCGGCTATAGCATGCGCTTTCAGCGGCTGGTGATTGATGGCAGTGAATTCGTGCCTTTACAGTTGAAGCAGCATGAACACAGTATGGAACTCTATTGGGGCTATTTAGATGAAAAATATAATTTGTTAAATGAGCTCACCATGGCAGCAATGGTGCAACTGGGACGGGTTATTTTGCAAGAGCAGCCACTTTTATTGCGTTGTGTACGACTGGCTCATGCAGCTGAAATGGCACAAATGCATTATCAAAAATTCTTTGCCTGTGAGGTTCAGTTTTCTCAAGATTATTATGCTCTGGAACTGGATGTACAGGGGTTAGCTCATGGGTCTGAGCATGCTGACCCCATATTATTGCAGTTGCTGACTCTTCAGGCGGAACAGGCGATTGCAGCAAAAGTACCTGTTGAAAATACCTTGCAGCAAGCACAGCAAATCATTGCCGAACAGTTGCGAACCAGGCAACAGGCGATCAAAATTGAGCAGCTTGCCCAGCAGTTGTGGATGTCGACCCGAAGCTTGCAACGCTTATTCAGCATATATCAAACTTCATTTAAAAAACTGCTGCAACAGCAGCGCATCAAACGCTGTGAGATTTTGTTACAGCAGGGGCTTAGTCTGAGCGAGATTGCTGAAGCGCTGGATTATTCCGACCAGTCGGCCTTGGCCCGCGCCTATAAAGCAGCCACCGGACAGACTTTGTTCCAGCGCAAGAAACAGTTAAAGCATGCACAGCAATAAAAAAGCGACCCAATCAGATCGCTTTTTGATGTGAGGATGATACAGAGATTAAGCGGTTGCTTTAAGGTTGGGGAATCTCAACGCAATCGCAGCAATTGCGAAGATGGCCAGAATCCAGCAGTAGTACACACCACCAATCAGTTCGACAGGCGAGATTTTTGCAATGGAACAGGCCAGTAGTAACTGTGCACCATAGGGAATCAACCCTTGCACCACACAGGAGAAAATATCCATCAGTGCCGCAGAACGCTTGGGATCTACACCATATTCTTTGGCCACTTCACGTGCCATATCACCAGACAGAATAATCGCCACGGTATTATTGGCCACAAAGATATTCGAAAATACGACCAGGAAGCTGATCCCGATTTCGCCGGCACGTTGTTGACCGACTTTAAACAGACGGGTCAGGCTATAAATACGCTCGATCAGCCAGCGTAAACCGCCTTCATGTTGCATGATCGCCGACAGGCCACCTAGGAACATGGACAATAACGCCACTTCAAACATGCCGACAAAGCCATCATAAATTGAAGTATTCAGTTTGAGCAGATCGAATTCAGCTGTGGCAAATAGGCCAAACAAGCCGGAAAGTAGTACGCCAATGGTCAGTACAGCCAGAACGTGTAAACGGCTAAAGGCTAAAATAAATACGGCGATATAAGGTAAAACCAGAAGCCAGTTAAAATCCTTGTATTCCACCGCATTGCTACTGCCAGTACTCAACACGTAAATCAGAATAGTGACAATCGATGCAGGAACCGCAATCCAGACATTGACTCTGAACTTGTCACGTAATTGTACGCGTTGGCTGGTGGTCGCCGCAATGGTGGTGTCTGAAATCATGGACAGGTTATCACCGAACATGGCACCGCCTACGACTGCACCAATGGCGTAGATCACATTAATATCGGTGACCTGGGTAAAACCAAAGGCAATCGGGGCACAAGCTGCAATGGTGCCCATGGAGGTGCCCATCGCCGTGGCAATAAATGCCGAGATGATAAACAGCATCGGCAAGATAAATTCAGGCGGAATAATCGACATGCCCAGTTGTACCGTGGCATCCACACTGCCAATCGCACTGCTGACACTGGCAAAGGCACCGGCCAGCATAAACACCATAAACATCAAAATTAAGTTCGGATGACTGGCCCCTTTTAGAAAGGCTTCAATGCCCTGATTGAGTTTGCCGCGATACACCAATGCAGCCAAAATAATCGCAGGCAGGGCAGCAACAGGCGCTTTCACCTGATAGAACGCAAATTCGGTTCCAATCAGGGAATGATAGATCCCGCTACCCAAAAATAGGGTTAAAAATACAATAAGCGGCAGCAGTGCAATGGCGCGTGCCTGCACTGTAGCCTCAGAATCAGTCTGCATAGGAGATAAAAAAGTAAGAGAATAGGACTAGTATAAAGCAGGTTTTGCAATTTCAGAAAACTTTAAATGAATGCGCTAACATCTGCATTTTTATTAATTTTTGCATGATAAAAATAAGTTTATCTAAATATTCAGGATTTTAGCTAATAGCAAAATTAGGCATCTTTGATCATTGTGAAAAAAATCAAAATAATCGTAAATAGACCCTTCCGAATTGTTTTGAAATCTTCGTACAGGAAATGAAATACTCGAGGTCGGTATCGCAGACTGTTCATTGGACAAAAAATAGCGTTACAATGCGACGTCTTGTATTTTTACATAGTCAATGCCTCAAGTTTGAAACACGTTAAGGAAAGCTCAGCCCTATGTCACGTTTAGCCACACGATTTGAACAACTTAAATCTCAACAGCGTAAAGCTTTAGTTTCTTATGTGATGGCTGGTGATCCGCATCCAGAGGTCACTGTATCTTTGCTCCATGCAATGGTAGAGGCGGGTGTCGATGTGATTGAGCTGGGTCTTCCTTTCTCCGACCCGATGGCAGATGGTCCCGTAATTGCTTTAGCGGCTGAACGTGCGCTGGCAGGCGGAACCAATACTTTGGACGCACTGCACATGGTGAAAGAATTTCGCTTGAAAGATCGCGAAACACCTGTGGTGCTGATGGGTTATCTGAATCCGGTCGAAGTGATTGGCTATGAAAAGTTTGTGGCTTATGCTTACGAATGTGGAGTAGATGGCGTGCTGCTGGTGGACTTACCGCCAGAGGAAGCACAAAGTCTGGGTGAAGTACTGGAAAAATATGACATGGATCAGATTTTCCTGCTGGCACCCACTTCAACCGATGCACGTATTCAACACGTAGCGAAACAGGCCACTGGCTTTATCTACTATGTATCCTTGAAAGGCGTGACCGGTGCAGCAACTTTAGATGTCTCTGAAGCCGCTGCCCGCATTCAAAAGATTAAAGCTGTGACTGATGTTCCTGTAGGCGTAGGTTTCGGTATCAGCGATGCTGCATCTGCGAAAGCGATGGGTGTTGCTGCCGATGCAGTTATTGTGGGAAGTGCGTTTGTAAAGCAGTTTGCAACGCTTGCACCAGAACAAGCCGTTATTGCGACGGTGAATAAAGTCAAGGAGCTTCGAGCAGCGCTCGATGAGTTATAGTATGAGTCAACCCGTGAAATCAGGCAAAATTCTGAGCCCATCGACCCCATGGACGGAACGCATTGTTCCAGGCATTCATGTACCTGATGAGCAAACGATCTACAAAGCGACATTTACCGAGCCTACGGTCGAGTGTCCTGAATGTCATGCTTTGGTGACCCGTACCGCGATGTCATTCAATGCCTATGTTTGTCCGCAGTGTGATGAGCATTTACGCATGAAAGCCCGTGATCGCCTGAACTGGTTCTTTGACCAGGTACAGACTGAACTGGGTCAGGAGTTTAAGGCTAAAGATCCGTTAAAGTTTGTCGATAGCAAAGCTTATCCAGAGCGTATGGCAGAAGCGCAAAAGAAAACCGGCGAAACCGAAGCGTTGGTCGTGATTCAAGGCCTGCTAAAAGATGTCCCAATGATTGCCTGTGCATTTGAATTCGATTTCATGGGCGGCTCTATGGGGACAGTGGTCGGTGACCGTTTTGTTCAGGCGGCAGAGCGTGCGATTGAAGCCCGTCAGCCCTTGATCTGCTTTGCTGCTTCAGGTGGTGCACGTATGCAGGAAGGCATGTTGTCCTTGATGCAAATGGCACGTACTTCGGCTGCTATCCAGCGTTTAAAAGAAGCAGGCCTGCCTTATGTGGTGGTATTGACGCATCCGGTATACGGTGGTGTCACTGCATCATTGGCGATGCTGGGTGATGTACATCTGGCTGAACCGAAGGCGATGATTGGCTTTGCCGGTAAACGAGTGATCGAACAAACTGTCCGTGAAAAACTGGAAGAACCGTTCCAGCGCGCGGAATATTTGCTTGATCATGGGGTAATCGATCAGATTGTTCACCGTCACGCATTACGTGATACAGTTTACCGTATTGTTACGAAATTGATGAACCTGCATTGAACACAGCACCGCTAGCAACAGATTCTTTAAGTACATGGCTCGATTATTGGAGCCATGTTCACGTTACGGGTATTGATTTAGGTCTGGAACGGGTTATTCCGGTGGCTGAAAAGCTCGGTGTGACACGTCCGGCGGCCAAAGTGCTGACGGTGGCTGGAACCAATGGTAAGGGGTCAACCACCACCACATTGGCTGCGATTTTGAATGCACAAGGCTTCAAGGTCGGGCTGTATCAATCTCCACACGTGTACCGTTTCAATGAGCGGGTAAAATTGCGCGGCATTGAAGTTGAAGATCAGTTGTTGGTGGATGCTTTTGTTCAGGTGGACCAGGCTCGTCGCGAATGTGATTTGAGCCTGTCTTTCTTTGAAGCGACCACTTTGGCCGCTTTTGTGATTTTTAAAGATCAGTTATGTGATGTCTGGGTGCTGGAAGTCGGTCTGGGCGGTCGTCTGGATGTGGTCAATGTGGTTAATCCGGATGTAGCAGTGATTACCAATATTGGTCTGGATCATACCGATTGGCTCGGTGATAGCATCGAGAAAATTGCCTTTGAAAAAGCCGGAATTATCCGGCCGAATATTCCGGTGGTGTTTGGTGGACAGCAACAGATTCCACAAGCCATTTTAGCTAAAACTCAGCAATGCAACGCGCCCCTATATGCGGTGAATCGTGATTATTTCTATGAAGCCTTTGAAGATGGGCAAAGCTGGGCATTTGCTTCTTCAGGTACGACCTTAAAACTCCCAACAGGTTCACTGGCGCTAGATAATATTTCTACCGCTGTGGCTACCATTCTGCTGAGCGGATTAAACGTCAGTCAGCAGGCGATTGCACAAGGGATTCAAACGGCAAAGTTGCCGGGACGTTTTGAAGTCTGTCAAATCCAGAATAAAACCGTGATTTTTGATGCCGGACATAATCCGCATGGGGTCGAGTTTCTGCTGAAACAGTTGCGAAACTATTTAAATTACAATCAAAACTATAAAAATATCGTTTGTGTGTTTTCAATGTTGGCAGATAAAGATATAAATTCTGTCACCAAGTTATTGAAAGACACGGTTCAATTGTGGAAAATTGCACCATTATCCGTCCCACGTGCGGCAGAGCTCACAGTTTTGGCTGAAGCTCTAGGCGGTGAGGCGGTAGAACAATTTGACAATGTGAAATTAGCTTTTAAATCAGCACTGGATCAAACAGATAATAATCAGCTGATTTTGGTATGTGGATCATTTCATACCTTAGAAGCGGTATGGGAGTATTTGGAAGAATGTCAATGAATAACAAACAGCGCTGGATGGGCGGTGTTGTTTTACTCGGTGGTGGTGTTTTATTGGCAGCATTACTCCTGAAAGGTCAAGATGAAATCAAGCAGGATCGTCAGCAGAAACCGGCACAGGTTGCGGAAGTGGAAACTAAGGATGCAGTGAATCATTCGCTGGGTTCCTTGACGGTCGATGTGGAAACAGAAAAGCGTTTACTTGAACAGCAACGCCGTGATCGGGAAAAATCTGTGGCAGAGCAGGAGGCTCGTGCGGCTGAATTTTTAGCGATGCAGCAGCAGGCAGAAGCAGATGCGGCGCGTAAAGCGGCTGAAGAATATGCTGCACTTAATGCGCATCGTATGGG
This sequence comes from Acinetobacter sp. YH12208, assembly GCF_013418055.1. Classification (NCBI taxonomy): domain Bacteria; kingdom Pseudomonadati; phylum Pseudomonadota; class Gammaproteobacteria; order Moraxellales; family Moraxellaceae; genus Acinetobacter; species Acinetobacter sp. YH12208. The sequence goes on along the minus strand of NZ_VPCT01000015.1, from coordinate 9,098 downwards.
ACAGCAAAGCTCGGATAATATTCCACCAGAACTGGTCGAAGACGAACAGGCCAAACAGAAACGCTTGGCTGAAGAAAAGGCTGCACAAGACAAAAAGCTAGCCCTGCAGAAGCTTGAGCAGCAAAAAGCCAACAGTTCAACTGAAGCGGCCAAGAAAGAAGCGGAGCGTAAAGCCGCTGAAAGCAAAGCGGCTGAAGAAAAACGTAAATTGGAGCAACAGCAAAAAGCCGAAGCAGAACGTAAGACGGCTGAGGCAAAACGTAAGGCTGAGGAAGAGCGTAAGGCAGCCGAGAAGAAAGAAGCTGAACGTAAAGCCGCCGAAGAAAAACGTAAAGCCGAAGACAAACGTAAGGCTGAAGAAGCCAAGAAAAAGGCAGCAGAAGACGCCAAAAAGAAAGCAGAAGCTGAGCAGGCACGTAAATTGCTGGAAGGTGAAAGTGACAAGCAGTGGATGGTGCAGGTCGCACTGGCAGCCAATGAAGCCAATGCAGATGCGGTTGCGGCAAAACTGCGTGCCAAGGGTTATAAAGTGACCAAGAGTCCAACCTCTAAAGGGATTCGCATCATGGTCGGTCCATCAAAGGATCGGGAAACTGCTGATGCTTCGCGTAAAAAAATCGCTGCAGATGACAGTCTGAATATGAAATCTGCCTGGGTGATTGACTGGGTGCCCTTAGATAAGCGTAACTAAGACAGCGTATTACTGTACTTTGGTTTAAAATGGATTCAGGTTATGCCTGGATCCATTTTTATTGGGGAGCAAAAATTAAAAAGGTGACAAAGCTCTCAGGATTAAAAAAGCCTATCTAAAGATAGGCTGGTGATGAACTTCGAACTCGGCACGTCATTCGGGTTAGAAATTCAGTTTTAATCTTGCTGCTTTTTATATAGATACATCAACGTTAAGAGTGGATGTACTTATACATATTCTTTATGAACAGAGCAGTGCTCTGCTTATCTATTACTGCGCACTTCACTTGTGTTGCGCAAAATTAAAAAGGAGTCCTTTTAATTTGTGTCACTCGAAGCGTAGCTTCTCGTCTTCTTGCGGAATATATTCCTCAGGGCGAAGCAGTGCCTTGCTGATCCTCACTCAGGATGTGGCGTTAAGCGCAGGTAAGGCGTGACCGCGGTATACCCTTTGGGAAAACGTTGTGCAATTTCAGTCTCATCTTTTAGCGATGGCACAATCACCACATCATCGCCATGCTGCCAATTGGCCGGTGTTGCGACTTTATGGCTGTCGGTGAGTTGCAATGAATCCACCACACGCAAGATTTCATGGAAATTACGACCCGTCGATGCCGGATAGGTAATAATCAAACGGACTTTTTTGTTTGGATCGATGACCACCAAAGAGCGAACTGTGAGCGTTTCACTGGCATTCGGGTGAATAAAGTCATATAGTTCAGACACTTTACGATTCTGATCGGCAATGATCGGAAAATTGACCGTGGTATTTTGCGTTTCATTGATGTCTTTAATCCAGCCATGATGTGATTCAACATCATCAACCGATAAGGCAATGGCTTTGACACCACGTTTTTCAAATTCATCTTTCAACTTTGCGGTATAACCAAGTTCAGTAGTACATACCGGCGTATAGTCCGCCGGATGTGAAAATAAAATGCCCCAGCTATCGCCCAGAAAATCATAAAAATTAATCAGGCCTTCACTGGATTGCTGTTCAAAATTCGGTGCGGTGTCGCCTAGACGTAAACTCATCTTTTTGCCTCAATTGGTCTTTTAATGTAGAGATGAGATTTAATATGAACTAATTTTTTTATGATTAAAAATAGTGTTTTTAGCTTTCTTTATGAATAAATAGCATAAGTGATTTGTTTTATCTATCTAGAATCAAACAAATCAGTCGTCTAATTGACTATATTGCACAGCTAAAGTTTGCTACATTACTTTGCCTTAGATCTCGGGGCTAGAACTCAGGATCAGATTTTTTTCAGCGGTTTTATAGCAAAACCCTTGTAGTTCAAATTTCTAGCACCATAATAACGACTAAGAACATATTCATTTGACAAGCAAGATTTAGAGAGTCTATTCATGTTGGCAAGTCTGATCGGAGGAATCTTCGGTACCAAAAATGAGCGCGAACTCAAACGCATGCGTAAAATCGTAGACAAGATTAATGTGCTCGAGCCGACGATATCTACCCTTAGCGATGCAGACTTATCTGCGAAAACTGAAGAATTCAAACAACGATATAATAAGGGTGAAAACCTCGATAAATTATTGCCTGAAGCATTTGCAGTCTGTCGTGAAGCCGCCAAGCGGGTGATGGGCATGCGTCATTATGACGTGCAGCTGATCGGTGGTATTACCTTGCACGAAGGTAAAATTGCAGAGATGCGTACCGGTGAGGGTAAAACCCTGATGGGTACCTTGGCCTGTTACCTGAATGCCATCAGCGGTCAGGGTGTGCATGTCATTACCGTGAACGATTACCTGGCACAACGTGATGCCGAGCTCAACCGTCCATTATTTGAATTTTTGGGTTTAAGCATCGGGATTATTTATTCCATGCAAAATCCGATGGAAAAAGCGGAAGCTTATCGTGCCGATATTACCTACGGTACCAATAACGAATTTGGCTTTGATTACCTGCGTGACAACATGGTGTTCTCGCTGGCTGAGAAAAAGCAGCGTGGTTTAACCTATGCGATTATTGATGAGGTCGATTCGATCCTGATTGATGAAGCACGTACTCCGCTGATTATTTCAGGTCAAAGTGAAGACTCTTCGCAGCTTTATGCAGCCATTAATAATATTCCACCAAAGTTAAAACCACAGAAAGAAGAAAAAGTGCCGGACGGTGGCCACTTCTGGATTGATGAAAAACAGCGTTCAGTTGAAATTACTGAAGTGGGCTTTGAAACCATTGAAAGTGAACTGATTGAAATGGGCCTGCTGGCTGAAGGTGAGAGCCTGTATTCAGCGGCGAACCTGAACCTGTTGCATCATGTCACTGCAGCGATTCGCGCCCATTATCTTTATCAACGCAATGTGCAATACATCATCAACGATGGTGAAGTGATTATTGTCGATGAAAATACCGGTCGTACCATGCCGGGACGTCGTTGGTCTGAAGGCTTGCATCAAGCCGTAGAAGCCAAAGAAGGTCTGGAAATCCAGCCGGAAAACCAGACTCTGGCAACCACAACCTTCCAGAACTATTTCCGTCTGTATAAAAAACTATCCGGTATGACCGGTACTGCTGATACTGAAGCAGCGGAAATGAAAGAAATTTATGGTCTGGATGTGGTGCTGATTCCAACGCACCGTCCAATGATCCGTGATGACCAGAACGATTTGATTTATTTAAATCGTGAAGGAAAATATAACGCCATTATTCAAGAAATTCAGCGTGTGCATGAAGCCGGTGTCGCACCGATCCTGATTGGTACAGCCACTATTGAAGCGTCTGAAATCCTTTCAGACAAGCTAAAAGCAGCTGGCATTGAGCATGAAGTGCTAAATGCCAAGCAGCATGAGCGTGAAGCCGATATTATTGCCCAGGCGGGTGCACCACGTGCTGTAACCATTGCTACCAACATGGCCGGTCGTGGTACCGATATTTTGCTCGGTGGTAACTGGAAAGCATTACTGGCGAAAATTGAAAACCCAACTCCTGAAGATGAAGCGCGTCTGAAAGCAGAATGGGAGGTCAATCATCAGGCAGTGCTAGATTCGGGCGGCTTGCATATTATCGGTTCTGAACGTCATGAATCACGCCGTATCGATAACCAGTTGCGTGGTCGTGCAGGCCGTCAGGGGGATCCGGGTGTATCGCGTTTCTACCTGTCGCTTGAAGATGACTTGATGCGTATTTTCGCCGGTGACCGTGTGGTGGGTATGATGCGTGCCATGGGCTTGCAGGAAGATGAAGCGATTGAACACAAAATGGTGTCTCGCTCGATTGAGAATGCACAGCGTAAAGTCGAAGCACGTAACTTCGATATTCGTAAGAACTTGCTGAAATACGATGACGTGAATAACGAACAGCGTAAGATTATTTATAGTCAGCGTGATGACATTCTGGCAGAAAATTCGCTGCAAGATTATATTGAAGAAATGATTCGTGAAGTGATGCAGGGTGTAATTGCCAATTATATTCCGCCTGAGTCGATTCATGACCAGTGGGATATTGAAGGTCTGGAATTGGCTTTGCGTGAAGACATGTCACTCGATCTTCCTATCGCACAATGGCTGGAACAGGACCGTCGTCTCGATGAAGATGCCTTGGTGGTGCGTATTAGCGATGAAGTACTGAATCGTTACCGTTCACGTCGTGAACAAATGGGTGCGGAATCTGCAGCATCGCTTGAACGTCACTTTATGCTGAATTCTCTGGATCGTCACTGGAAAGAACACTTAGCAGCGATGGATTACTTGCGTCAGGGCATCCATTTACGTGGCTATGCACAGAAAAATCCAGAGCAGGAATATAAAAAAGAAGCCTATAACCTGTTTGTGAATATGCTGGGTGTCATCAAATCGGATGTCGTTACAGATTTATCGCGTATTCATGTTCCAACACCTGAAGAGCTGGCTGAAATGGAAGCGCAGCAGCAGGCACAGGCTGAGGCAATGCGTTTGCAGTTATCTCATGATGAGTTCGACGGTTTACTGGCAGATGAACATGAAAATACGACTGAACAAAATGCTGAGGCAAGTCCGGTAGCGCCAGTCTTTGAAGCGCCGGCAAGCCGTAATGCACCTTGTCCATGTGGTTCAGGCCTGAAATATAAACAGTGTCATGGCAGAATCTAAGCGATATTGAAAATCAGAGCCACATGGCTCTGATTTTTTATGTATAAAGATTTTTCAGAAACTGAATACTATTTGCAGTCCTGCGGATTAAATGGTATTTAATGGCTCATTCAACACCGAAAAGTGGAATAACCTGAATGAAAAAAGTATTAAAAACGCTCATGATTGCCGCTTTGGCCATGCCTGCTTTAAGTTCTGCAGAAACTGCAGCCACCACGACACTTGATAAAGTTCAGCAAGCAGTGGGTTCTACTACAGCTCAAGTACAACGTACAGATGAACAAGTGACCGTGGCCAGCCCGCGTACCGGGATTCGTTATACCTTTGCCAATCAGAATCGCCCGATTGTGTTGCAGACCGCTGCGATCGCACCGGCCAATGCGGCCAATGCAGATCGTATTGTGGCATCTAATCCGGCACTTTCTGCCGCGAGTCAGCAGCAAGCGAAGCAGGCTTTATTAAATGAAGCAGGGCAACTTGCGAAAAATTAAAATCTCCGATTTTTTAAAATGCAGAAACCAGTCTTGATGACTGGTTTTTTATTGTGAAAATCCATCATAAATCTCAAGCTGACTCAGGCTTTGGCTCGATTTTTTGTTGCAGATCAACTAAGCTGTATTTTTCCGAAACTTCAATATTGGACTTTAAAATGGCAGTTGGTGACGTATCTATGCCACAGATGCATGTGGTGAAAGGGGTTAAAATTGGTTCGGCTGAAGCCTATGTGCGCTATCAGAACCGACGTGACCTGGTGATATTTGAACTGGCTGCAGGCTCCAATGTTGCAGGGGTATTTACTCAAAATGCCTTCTGTGCAGCCCCTGTGCATGTATCTAAAGCGCATTTACAGGTAGGGAATCCGCGTTACCTGGTGATCAATACCGGCAATGCCAATGCAGGAACCGGCCCTACAGGCATGGCAAATGCAGAAGCCACCTGTGCCAAGCTGGCTGAACTGGCAGGGGTACAGGCTGCTGAAGTTTTACCATTCTCTACGGGTGTCATTGGCGAGCAATTGCCAATGGAGCGTTTGCTCAGCGGTTTACAACCTGCGCTAGACTCATTGCGTGATGATGCCTGGGTCGATGCTGCAACGGGAATCATGACCACAGACACTACACCGAAAGGCGCTTCAGAGCAGTTCGAGCTGGATGGTGCCACCTATACCATGACCGGTATTTCCAAGGGTGCCGGCATGATTCGTCCAAATATGGCGACTATGCTGGGTTATGTGGCAACCGATGCTCCAATCAGCCGTGAACTGGTTCAGCAGTTATTAACAGAAACAGTAAATGTGTCGTTTAACCGCATTACTATCGATGGTGATACTTCAACCAATGATTCCTGCATCTTGATTGCCACAGGTCAAGGCGGGGGGGCTGAAATTACTTCGACTGAAGATCCACGTTATGCAGTCGTGCTTGATGTGTTAATGCGTACCATGAAACGCTTGGCGCAACTGATTGTGCGTGATGGTGAAGGTGCCACCAAATTTATTACAGTTGCGGTAGAAGGTGGTGCTAATATTCAGGAATGCTGTGATGTGGCTTATAGCATTGCACATTCGCCATTGGTTAAAACTGCGATTTTTGCTTCTGATCCAAACTGGGGGCGTATTCTGGCAGCGATTGGTTATGCTGGTGTGCCGAATTTAGACGTTGCAAAAATTCAGGTTTGGTTAGATGATGTACAAATCTGTAAAGATGGTGGTGCGGCGGCAGACTATACTGAAGCAGCTGGTGCAGGTGTGATGGCCCAAGCTGAAATGACGATTCGTGTTGATCTTGGACGTGGTACAGCGAAAGACACGGTCTATACCTGTGACCTGTCTTATGATTACGTCAAGATTAATGCAGATTATCGTTCATAATTCAGATCGTTTCTAAAGCCTCCGTTGTGGGGCTTTTTTTATATCTTATGATTTTTAATGACTGGTCAAAAATGGCATTTTGCCAATTGTGATTAGGGTGTAGGGTAAATGTCCGTGTCATAACGGATAATTAGGGTAGAGTAAGAGTTGTTATGAATAGTGCGACCAAATTAATAGCCAATGAAGCAAAGTCGATTGTGCAGGCGCATTTAGATCGTTTAGGCGTTCCTCAAGAACATCAAATGAGCCAGCAGGAAAAATTAGACAAATTTGCACAAATCAAGGCTGAACTGGAAAAACAGGATGCCGTTTTGGTGGCGCATTATTATTGCGATCCTGAAGTACAAGAACTGGCTGAGTTGACCGGTGGTTGTGTTTCGGATTCTCTGGAAATGGCACGTTTTGGTCGCGATCATTCAGCCTCTACGTTGGTAGTGGCAGGAGTGAAATTTATGGGTGAAACCTCAAAAATTTTATCTCCAGATAAAACCGTGCTGATGCCAACCCTGGAAGCGACCTGTTCACTGGATCTTGGTTGTCCGGTTGATGAATTTACAGCTTTCTGCGATGCGCACCCCGATCATACCGTGGTGGTGTATGCCAATACTTCCGCAGCGGTGAAAGCACGTGCCGATTGGGTAGTGACTTCTAGCTGTGCAGTGGAAATTATTGAACATCTGGATAGTCTCGGTGAAAAAATTATCTGGGCGCCGGATCAGCACTTGGGCCGATATATCCAAAGCAAAACCGGTGCAGAAATGTTGCTCTGGGATGGTGCCTGTATCGTGCATGAAGAATTCCGTTCACGCGGTATTGTCAATATGAAAGCACTCTATCCCGATGCTGCGGTGTTGGTACATCCGGAATCCCCCATGTCTGTAGTCGAGATTGCCGATGCAGTAGGCAGTACCTCGCAACTGATTAAAGCCGCACAGACTTTGCCACATCAGCGTTTAATTGTGGCTACGGATCGTGGTATCTTCTATAAAATGCAGCAAGCAGTTCCCGATAAAGTCCTGATTGAGGCACCAACTGCGGGGGAAGGGGCAACCTGTCGTTCTTGTGCGCATTGTCCGTGGATGGCAATGAATGAGCTGGATGGTATTTTGCATGTATTACAGCATAAGGATCAGGAAGTACATGTCGATCCTGTACTGGCTGAACGCGCAAAACTGCCTCTAGATCGCATGTTGAATTTTAGTGCCGGACTAAAACGTTAAAATTTGTATAAAAAATGTCTGAAGCGCTTGATAAATAAACGCTTGGCGCGTTTTTTAGGTTTTTTTTTAAGATAGGTGTTGACGTCTCCGGGCGTCACGCCTAGAATGCACACCGTACCGAACGATGTTCGATACGAAAGCTGAGATGAATCGGAGCATAGCACAGCCTGGTAGTGCACCTGGTTTGGGACCAGGGGGTCGTAGGTTCGAATCCTACTGCTCCGACCAATTCTTCAAGGCAAATGATGTTTGCATCAGTAACGCGCTTGTAGCTCAGTTGGATAGAGCATCCGCCTTCTAAGCGGATGGTCACAGGTTCGAATCCTGTCAGGCGCGCCATTTGGTCGCTTGATGTTAAGAATCAAAATGATGGTGGATGTAGCTCAGTTGGTAGAGCCCTGGATTGTGATTCCAGTTGTCGCGGGTTCGAATCCCGTCATTCACCCCAACTTTTAAAGTTGAAATCGGAGCATAGCACAGCCTGGTAGTGCACCTGGTTTGGGACCAGGGGGTCGTAGGTTCGAATCCTACTGCTCCGACCATTTCCTTAAAGATGGTCGAGATAAAAGATACCGCGTTAAGCGGTTTTTTTATGCCTAAAATTTAATAAGTATAAAAAATACACAATATTATTTATAGTCGCCTTTTTAATAATTGTTTATGTAATCACTTGTATCTCTATATCAATTTATTTTTCACTCAATATAGCTATGCAGGTGAGATGGGTTTTTTATTTTATGTCTTTTGCTGAAGAAGGATTATGATGCGTTTAAGGATGGGGGAATATTGAGGCATTCTCATTTTCATACTATTTTATTTTGGTGAAGTGTATGCGTTCCTCAGCATTTATATAAAAGGGAAATATAAATAATTTATCAGTCTTGATATCTATATTTTTCTTACTAAAGAAAAGATGAATTACAATATAAATCTAAAATCCACCAGAAATATCTTTTATAAGTAAATAAACACTATAAACCTCCTTGGAATGTATATTTTTTACTCAGGAAATAGGAAAACCTGCACTTTTTGTAGAATAAATAAACAGTCGTTGGGTTTTTGCTGAATTATTTAGAAATAGGGGTTGTGTTGGGTGTGAAATGCTGTAGAATGCACATCCATCGGCAGTGATGAAGATTAAAACTTCTGATAAAACAGCAACTTAGCACGAAGTGTTAAGATTGGGTTTTGTTTGATAAGTTTAAATTAATTTGAATTACGGA
>NZ_VPCT01000014.1:0-67461 GCF_013418055.1 Acinetobacter sp. YH12208 | reverse complement strand
AGCAAGAGTGAACCACCTGATCCCTTCCCGAACTCAGAAGTGAAACCTCTTTGCGCTGATGGTAGTGTGGGGTTACCCATGTGAGAGTAAGTCATCGCCAGCTCATTATTCGAAACACCCCCTGCATGAGCAGGGGGTGTTTTTTTGTGTGTGGGGTTTTTAAGAACTTTTAATAAGCAATATTGAAACTACTAGAGCTTCTCAAACTTATTGAAGTGCTTAAATATATTTATATTTCAAAGCTGATCAAAACTTTCTTAGGAGGGTTGTTCTTATAGCAGTGATAGGAGATCTTGAATCTTGGGTTTGCTCTAAAATAATTGATAGGCCGATCTTATAAATCTTGGCAAATAAAAAAACCAGCAAAATGCTGGTTTTTGATTGCAGTTCATTTTAACCAAATACGCGCATTACGGCTGCAATTAATACCCAAAGAATTGCAATGGCGATGATGGGTTCAACAATCTTTGCCCATTTTGGGGTTTCTACAAGAGCGACGTCTTCAACATCTTGATGCTGATGATTCTGGCTTACCATTTGATTAAACTCCTTCATTGATGCCTCCAATGATAGCTCTTCTTGTACAATTGGTTTAGAGCCTTTGAGTTCTGTTAGGTTGTTTGTTGTCCAAACCCAATCATCTGCTTGACCGGATAAATGTTCAATCTGGCCGGTGAGCAGTTCTTGAATGCTGTTAAGATTATGATTGCCGGTATCATGTAACTGTTTTAATTCAGTGAGCTGTAAATGGAAAATTTCCGAGGTGCTTTGTTCTAGTTGAGTTCGATCCAGAGCTGACTGGTTTTCCGAATGGGTGGCCAGATGACGCACGACTTCCAGTATATATAATTCATCAGGATGATTAATTTCGTTATAAATTTTTTGTGGATTGTTGCGCCACTCGGTAATCAGTTTGCCTAAAGTTAAGGCATTAATTTCAGTTATATATTTTCGTCTTTCTTCTTTCGTATGGTCTTTTAGAAGCTCAGGCTTTTGAGTTTCTATCTGTTCAACAAAATATTGTACTAAATCAAAAGCCATTCACTTGCTCCATTATTTTTTAATCTAATAACCTTAAAGTTGGTTTTTTCTTTGGCTGTTCAGGTTTTTCTTCAGTGCTTGATTTTAAAGCATCTTTATCGGTTTGTGTATGTTCATATTCACTTGGATCAAAGAATAAACCTTGGCCGTTTTCACGTGCGTAAATACCGAGTACGGCTGCCATAGGGACATAGATATCACGAGAGACACCACCAAAGCGAGCAGAGAAGCTAATTGCATCATTGCTCATATGTAGCGCATGTACCGCATGAGGCACAATATTCAGCACAATCTGCCCATCTTTAATAAACTGCTCAGGAACCATGGTATTTGGACGTGTCGCATCGACCAGCAAGTAGGGCGTCATATTGTTATCGCAAACCCACTCATAGATTGCGCGTGCCATATAGGGACGAGTAGGGCTAAGGTTGAATTCTTGTTCGGACATGATGTTTCTCTACAGGTTCTTGATTTGTGCTGAATAACGGTTTTTTTCCTGCAATGTCATAGATTTTACAAAGGCAGGACGACTGAAAATTCGCTGGCAATATAAATAAAATGGACGGCATTGCTGCTGCGGTAATTCTATGCCCATCTGTTTCAGGCGGATAAAAATTGGCGCCAACATGCAATCCAGAATACTGAATTGTTCAGACATAAAATAGGGAAAATGCTGGAATAGTGGCATCAATGAGGTCAGGATATCTTGTAACTGCTTCTGTGCCTGGTTTTTGGCTTTTTTATCTAGGGTGTCTGGATGACGTAACATGATATCGGCCAGTTGTAGCCAGTCATTTTCAAAGCGCCAGATGTATTGACGTTGCTCCGCGCGCGGCATCGGCGCATCGGCATACAGTTTATTCTGACGATAGCGATCATCTACATATTCAGAAATAATTGAAGTATTGAATAATTTGAGTTCATTTTCGATCAGCATCGGCAACTGATTATAAGGATTGAGACTGGCCAGATCCTCGTCATCTGTATCTACCAGAATCAGGTTGTATTTAATTTGCTTCTCGGCAAGCACATAGCGAATCCAATGGGAACGGAAGTCATCGGCATGACTATATAAGGTAATTCCTTGAAGAGGCGCGCTTTCGACTGACATAAATCCTGATGAAGTTCTAATGAATAGACTAGGATACTAAAATTCAACCTAAAAAGCACCAAGCATCAAAGATCAATCGGCTTGAGCCAAGGTAGATTATAAGAAAAATATCTGGAGAAAAACAGCATGCTTATTAAACTGCTCATCATCCTGCTATTTATTGTTATTGGCGTAGCAAATTATTATCTGAGTAAATCATTTTGGTGCCATGACGGAGTCTGGGGTAAAGATATACATGAACAATAACCGCAGAAATATCCTTCAATATTGAAAATGAATACTTATAAAAAAAGCCTTGGAATAATCCAAGGCTTTTTTGTCCGGTTCGGTAAACGAATTAACGTTTAGAGAACTGAGGACGTTTACGAGCTTTACGTAAACCAAGTTTCTTACGTTCAACTTCACGAGCATCACGAGTAACGAAACCAGCTTGACGAAGAGCAGGTTTTAAAGTCTCGTCAGAAGCGATCAATGCACGAGTAATACCGTGACGGATTGCGCCTGCTTGACCACCGATACCACCACCAGCAACAGTGATGTAAAGGTCATATTTCTCAGTTGCTTCAAGCAGCTCAAGAGGTTGGTTAACCACCATACGAGCAGTTTCACGACCGAAATACTGTTCAAGAGTACGGTTGTTAATTACGAGTTTACCAGTACCAGCTGATAGGAAAACACGTGCAGTTGCGGTCTTACGGCGACCTGTACCATAATTAGTAGCCATGTGCTGTTATCCCTTAGATGTCCAAAACTTGTGGCTGTTGAGCAGCGTGTGGATGCTCAGTACCTGCATACACTTTCATTTTCTTGATCATTGCATAACCAAGAGGACCTTTAGGTAACATACCTTTAACAGCTTTTTCTAGAACTGCTTCTGGTTTGTGAGCGATTAACTTTTCAAAGTTAGTCTCACGGATACCACCAGGGAAACCAGTGTGGCGATAGTATTTCTTATCTTGTGACTTTTTACCAGTCACAGTGATTTCTTCAGCATTGATTACAACGATATAATCGCCAGTGTCAACGTGAGGAGTATAAGAAGTCTTGTGCTTACCGCGTAAACGACGAGCGATTTCAGTCGCAAGGCGACCTAAAGTTTTGCCAGAAGCATCAACAACGTACCAGTCGTGTTGAACCTCAGCTGGCTTAGCGCTGAGAGTTTTCATTAAACCACTACCTATTATAGTTGGTTTGGACTATGGAATCTGTCCAAACTAAAGGAGACGCGATTCTAAACGAATACGTGAAGAATCACAAATGAAAATTGAAATTTCAAGCGCTGTATTTTATCTAATCTCCTGAAATAAGGAAAGGCATAAACCTGAATATCTCGCAAAAACGAGGACTATATTTGTAACCATCCTTTCAATTCGTATCAAAATATTGATTTATAAGGACGCTTTGCAATGATCGCTGCAGCCTGGATATGATCGGGTTATAATATTTCTCAGCTTTGCCAAATTGAGAAGATGATGCTGCCTTTATATGTCACCAGCGGAGAACCTGCCGGAATTGGTCCCGATATTTGCCTGAGTCTGGCAGAACGTGTGGATGAACGTCCGATTGTAGTACTGGCCGATCTGAATATGCTGAAAGCCCGTGCAGATCAATTGAAATTGTCTGTGGCGTTGATTGAATATACCGGACAGGACGCATCTTCAAAAAAAGGTCAGCTGTATGTTGAACATGTGCCACTCAATCAGCCTGTGGCATTAGGTGAATTGAACCCGAACAATGCCGCTTATGTATTAGAACAGCTGCGACGATCTGCGGACTATGCCATGTCAGCTAAAAGTGTCGGCGTGGCAACTGCACCGGTGCAAAAGTCTGTGATGAATGAAGCTGGCATCCATTTCAGCGGTCATACCGAATATTATCAAGAATTTGCAGGCGTTGAGCGGGTGGTGATGATGCTGGCGACCAAGACTTTACGTGTGGCTTTAGCAACGACGCATCTTCCTTTACGTGCCGTTGCCGATGCGATTAGCAAAGAGCGTTTGCATCAAGTCATTGATATCCTGATTCACGATCTGAAATCCAAATTTAAGATTGAACATCCGCATATTTTGGTTTGCGGTCTCAATCCGCATGCAGGCGAGGGTGGCTATTTGGGTATGGAAGAAATTGAAGTGATTAATCCGGTACTCGAAAGCTACCGTGCTCAAGGCATCAATATGAGTTTAAGCTTGCCCGCAGATACGTTATTTACCCCGGAAAACTTAAAAGATGCCGATGCGGTTCTGGCGATGTATCACGATCAGGGCTTACCTGTGTTAAAATCACAGGGCTTTGGTGAAGCCATTAATATTACCCTCGGCTTACCCTTTATTCGTACATCTGTAGATCATGGCACAGCACTCTCCCTTGCGGGTACGGGACTTGCGAAAAGTTCCAGCCTGCACGTTGCTGTCGATTTAGCCCTCGATCTGGCGCGCCACTGATTATTGTTCATCACTCACGTTGGAAATGTTTTTATGTATCAAATTAATGCCTTAAACCCAAAAGAAGAAGGGCATCAGGCTCGAAAACGATTTGGTCAAAACTTCTTACATGACCAACGTGTCATTGCCAAAATTGTACGCTCAGTCAATCCACGTCCAGGTCAGAACATTCTGGAAATTGGGCCGGGTCTGGCTGCATTGACCTCACCTTTGATTGGTGAATGTGATGCATTGACTGTGGTCGAACTTGACCGTGATTTGGCTGCGGGCCTGCCGGGTCGTGTACCACATCCAGAACGTTTAACCATTATTGAAGCCGATGCACTGCGCTTTGATTATTCAACATTATTTGAAGAAGGCCGTCCGCTGCGCGTGGTTGGTAACTTGCCCTATAATATTTCTACTCCCCTGCTTTTTCATCTTTTGGAATTTGGTGGCAAAGTGCAGGACATGCACTTCATGCTGCAAAAAGAAGTGGTTGATCGGATTACCGCATTACCAAATACCAAGGAATATGGCCGTTTGTCAGTCATGATCCAGTATTTCTGCAAACCGACTTTCCTGTTTGAAGTACCACCGGGATCTTTCAATCCGCCACCAAAAGTAACCTCGGCGGTATTTCGTTTAGAGCCTTATGCAGACAAGCCGATTGTGGCCAAAAATGAAAAAGCGCTGGCACGTCTGGTATCTCATGTCTTTACCCAGCGTCGTAAAACCTTGCGCAATAGCTTAAAAGGCATGCTGGTTGAAGATGGTTTTGAAAAAGCGGGTGTTGACCCGATGGCACGTCCAGAAACTCTGACCCTTGAACAGTTTGTTGCACTTTCAGATCAAATGGTGGCTTAAATAACGATGAACCGCACTGTTCGATATAATTATGTAATTGGCGATGTGCAAGGCTGTTTTGAGGCCTTGAAAGCTCTGCTCAAAGAAATCCGCTTCGATGCAGATCAGGACTTTATCTGGTTTGCTGGAGACTTGGTGGCACGAGGTGAAAACTCAATTGCTGCACTGCGGTTTATCAAGAAGCTGGCCGAACAGGGATCGGCTGCAACAGTCTTGGGTAATCATGATTTGACTTTATTGGCCTATGCCCGCGGCATCAAGCCGATTAAAGAAAAAGACAATGTTCGTGATGTGATTGATGCCATCGACAGCGATGACCTGATTGACTGGCTGCGTAAACAGCCGCTGTGTCTATTTCCAAATGAGCAGACTATTCTGACCCATGCAGGGATTCCGAATATCTGGAATGCAGAAAAAACTGCTCAATTGGCACAAGAAGTTGAAGCCATCATTTCTAATGATGACTTCGATGTGCTGGATGATTTTTTGAAAGAGATGTTTGGGAAAGAACCCGCACTGTGGTCAGACCAGCTAAAGGGCCATGAGCGTATTCGCTGTATCGTGAATTATTTGACCCGAATGCGTCTCACTGATGCAGAGGGGCGTCTGGAATACAGCTTTAAAGATGCGCTGGATGATCCAATGCCGGAAGGATTTAAACCCTGGTTTGAATTTGAGTCATTAGCAGCGCAAAGCCATCAGATTCTGTTTGGTCACTGGGCCGCCTTGAACGGTAAAACCATTTCAAACAAGATTCAAAATGTAGATGGCGGTTGTGTTTGGGGCAATCAACTGATGGCATTCCGCTTGGAAGATCAGCAGATGTTCGCGGTTGATAATCCGGTGATGTAAGCACATTTCATAAAAAAGCCACGTGATTACGTGGCTTTTTTAGTTTTAAAATTTAGTCTGCACGAATCCAGGTCTGGTTACGGCCTAGAACTGAAACACCTACACTGGCGCGCAGGGTTAAACGTTTGCCAGTGTTGTTTAAACGCATTTTTGCATCATAAATTTTACCTGCTAAAGGATCAATCACTTTACCTTTTTCATAGTTATTGGTGCCTTTAACATGTTTTAAGCCCTTGATAATTGTCATACCTAAAATGGGCTGATTGGTATAGGGAGCAGGGCAGGCATTACATTTTTCACGTGGTGTATAGCCCGGACGAGGGGTAACTTTCACAATTTTAGCAGAGTAAGTGTCGTTAGGCTCTTGGCTAATTACGATAATCGCTTTGGCAGCTCCCGTTTTATCATCAATTTGTTGCCAAGTTCCAGTAATATCTTCCGCCCAAAGGGTCATGCTAAACCCTGTGGTCAATGCGGCAAGTAATATTTTTTTTAACATAGAGAGTCATTCCAGAGAGTTTTTTGTCATCGCGCCCTCATGTTAGGAATTATGATTAAATAGTCAATAATTATCTGAATACTATAGAGTTAATGTACTAAAAAAAGCTGCCAAGTTGGCAGCTTTTTTTAATATTGAGAATTGGATACTAATCCTGACGAATCCAGGTCTGGCTGCGGCCTAAAGCAGAAACGCCGACATAACCACGCAAGGTTAAACGTTTACCATTGGCATTCAGACGTACTCTGGCATCGTAAATTTTACCCGCCAACGGGTCGATCACACGGCCTTTTTCATAGTTATTGGTGCCTTCCACATGTTTTAAGCCAGTCAGTACATCCATGCCCAGAATAGGTTGATTGGTATAGGGAGCAGGACATTTATTACAGGTTTTCTGTGGGGTATAGCCCGGACGTGGCGTAACTTTGATAATTTTTCCGGCAAACGTACCGTTATCATTTTGGCGAATTTCAATCACTGCTTTTGGTGAACCGGTTTTGTCATCAATTTGTTGCCAGGTGCCTGTTAAGTCCTGTGCATACGCAGTGCCAGTCATCATGGCAGCGATGAATATTAATCCTAATTTAGATTGTTTCATTATATTTATCCTTTTTTTTATAGATGAAATAAAATATCTCCAACACAAATGTGCTGCTTTATTAATCCTGGCGAATCCAGGTTTGTGTACGGCCGATGGCAGATATCCCAATGTATCCACGTAGAGTCAGTCGTTTCCCATTGGCAGAAATCCGCCCTTTTAAATCATAAATTTTGCCAGTTAAAGGGTCGAGTATTTGACCATGTCCATAGTTATTCTTGCTGGTTGGTTTCAGCCCTTTAATGATCTCTAGTCCTAAAATCGGTTTGTCTGTATATGGGGGTGGGCACTTTATACATTTTTCCCGTGGCGTATAGCCTGGTCGCGGTGTAACTTTGTGAATGTTCCCAGTATAAGAACCATCTGCCTGAGTTTTCATTTCAATCAGTGCTTTAGGTGAGCCGGTTTTATCGTCAATCTGTTGCCAGAAACCCGATAACTCCTGCGCAAATGCCATGGAGCAGGTGACTATAGAGGCTGTAAATACACCTAAAATTGCAATTTTCTGCATACGATATCCTTATGACAACGCATCAAATTCCATTTGATACATATTATGTAAATTCTACTTATTATACTTTCATAATCCATGAGAAAAGCATATGTTCAATATTCATACAACTTAATGTATGAAAATGCAAGCTTCTCTCTGCTAAATTTTAAACTCATCACATTTTATTCAATAGAGTATGAATTAATCCTGTTTAATCCAGGTCTGGCTGCGACCCAGGGCCGAAACGCCTACATAGCCGCGTAAAGTCAGACGTTTACCATTACTGCTTAATTTTGCCTTGGTGCTATACACATTCCCGGATAATGGATCGAGTAGTTTGCCTTGAGCAAAGTTATTATTGCCGGTGTGCTTCAGGCCTGTCAGTACATCCAGTCCAAGAATCGGTTTATTGGTATAAGGTGCAGGACAAGAGACACAATTTTCTTTTGGGGTATAGCCCGGGCGCGGCGTGATTTTGGTAATTTTGGCCGTATAAGTGCCTGTAGCTGTTTCGCGAATTTCCAGGAATGCTTTAGGTGAACCGGTTTTATCATCGATATTGCGCCATGTCCCTGACAGATCCGAAGCTAAGGCCAGATGGCTGAAAGAGGTTAAAAGTAAAGCCGAGAATAATTGAACCTTTTTCATATTTCTGTTCCTTGAATAAAATTGTTTTATGTTTGTATATTAGGAACGATTAAAGCACAAAACAAACAATTAAAATGATTCACTAGTCACATTTTTTGCAAATAAAGTATAAAAGTAGGCAGCCAGATGGCAGTAAACACCGCATTGACTGCCATACCGAAAGCGGCATAACGTCCTGCAACACTGCCACGCTGCCAGGCCTGAGCTGTACCAATCGCATGTGCTGCCAATCCTAAGGCCAGTCCGGAAGCACGTTCATCATTGATATGCCGCAGGATAAACGGTGAAAATGCTGCGCCAATCACTCCGGAAAGAATCACAATCAGAATCACCATACTGATTGGAGCATCCAGCAAGGTGGCGATATTAATCGCAATGGGTGTCGTCACCGCCCGAGTCGCGAAAGCCATAATATCTGCGGAAGACATATGCAGCAGATATGCAAGTCCCATTGGTAGGGCGACAGCACTGATACTGGCAAAAACCAAGATACCGATAATCGCTTTTAGTGGTAAGTCATCATAGCGCATTGCAGCCAGTGGAATGGCCAGGGCGACGGTCACATAGCCAAGTAAATGATTGAAGAGCGGATTCACTTGATCCATGTAATTTTGATAAGGAATCCCGAGCACAAATAAAATTGCAAGCACAAAGAACATGCTAAATACGATGACAGGAATTTGCGGGATGATCCGGTTACAGGGTTTGGCAATCAGATAGGCCATCAGCGTGACCGCAAAGCCATATAAAATAGATAACATGCGGTACTCCTATAACCAGCGCTTGGCCATTTTGGCGTAAATCCATAAAGGAATCAGGGTGCTGAAAAACATGATGAACAAAAATGCCGGAATTTTCTGGCCCATATGGACCAGCATCATCAGTGCACCTGCACTGACAGGCAGGAAAGCAAAGGCGCTTTCCTTCATCAGCTTGTTATTGGTGTCTACGAGACGAGCGGGAAGTTTACCGAAATAGCGCCAGGTAAAAAGGGCAATCAATAAGCTGAGTAACCCTACCAGATTGCCCAATTCAGGATGATCCAGCTGGGTCATGAGCCAGACGGATGCTTCCCGAAAGACAATAATAAGTAACAGGGTGCCGATCCATGCTGGCCAGTCTATTCGTTTTATCCAGTTCATTCGTATGATCAATTATTAAGTTTACTTATCAAGTTTTACTCGATCTTTGACCGGATTTCAAACGCTTCCAGTGGACGTTGAAACTGCTGTGCCTGTTTTCCCAAAATTTCATCTAAAGGTAAATGCGCCTGTTTAATCAGCTGCTCCAGTTTTTGTGCTGCAATCCGAATATGTAAATGCAGCTGACCTTCATCATCATAATGTTCTGACTGGATTACATTTAAACCATAAAGCTGGTTGCGCAGCTTGCCGTAGGCGGGTTTCAGAATCAGGTCAAAGGATTGCAATTGTCCCATCAGGGCTTCATGTACCGCTTTACGCAGCAGGTCGATCCCTTCGCCACTATGTGCTGAAACATAGACACGTTCTGGCTCGCCCGGGCGTCGATAAATAATTTTGGCCTCATCGCCGCTATAGTCAATTTTATTGTAAACCTGCAGGATCGGAACATCGGCACCAATTTCTTTCAGGACTTTTTCAACCGCTTCAATCTGCTCCAGCATTTCTGGACTACTTGAATCGATGACATGCAGCAACAGGGTAGCTTCTACGGTTTCTTCCAGGGTCGCCTTAAAGGATTCAACCAGCGAGTGGGAAAGATTGCGAACAAAACCCACCGTATCTGCCAGTACCAGATTACCGATGCCATCCCATTCCAGACGTCTTAAAGTCGGGTCCAAGGTGGCAAAAAGCTGATCGGCTGCATAGACATCACTCTTGGCCAGCAGGTTAAACAGGGTCGATTTGCCGGCATTGGTATAACCGACCAAAGACACAGTTGGGACAGCTGCTTTTTGACGGGCAATACGACCTTGCATTCGGGTCTGGCGGACTTTATCAATTTTGGCTTTCAGTTGTCCCATGCGAATACGCAGTAAACGACGGTCAGTTTCAAGCAGGGTTTCACCCGGGCCACGCAAGCCAATGCCGCCTTTTTGGCTGTCGAGATTGCCACGGCTGCGAATTAAGCGGGATGATAAATGTTGCAGTTGTGCCAGTTCGACTTGCAGCTTGCCTTCATAGGTACGGGCACGCTGGGCGAAAATATCTAAAATCAGTTCGGTACGATCGACCACACGGCACTTGATGACCTGTTCCAGATTACGGGCCTGGGCCGGTGTCAGGGCATGATCGACAATGACCAGATTGGCGTCCAGTTCTTTTACGCGTTCGGCGATTTCTTCTGCTTTGCCTGACCCGATAAAAAATTTGGCATCCGGTTTGACGCGTTGAGCATGAATATGTTCCAGAATTTCGGCATCTGCAGATTGCGCCAGCAGATTAAACTCTTCAGCATCAAGGTCATCCAGCATTTGTACGCTGACACTCACCAGAATGACGCGTTCTTTCCCCCGATGTTGTTCTAAATATTCCACTCAGGCCAATCTCCACTTGAAAGCTTTAGTGTAGTTGAAAAAGAGCGAGGCAGATACTGAATTAGCGCGGCTTTGGTTTAAAGTGCGGTGACAAACAGTTGTGCAAGTGTTACCAGTACAGCGGCATAGATACAGGTACCACCCAAAATATATTTGAGCACTTGTAAAGGCTGAAGCTTTTCATTCGCAGGCTGGGTTTGATCTGGCATGGCAGCGATCCTTTTTGATCCAATATTCCGATATTTTTATTATAAATAATTCATTAATCCAATTAAAATTGAAGATATAGATCTTATTGGTCGGTTTTTATTATCAATGCATGTTGCGAATGAACAGTATAGAATGAGTTTAATTCGTGGATATTCCCTGTATCTAGCTTAGGATTTAGTGACGTTTTTATGAACCCAACTGTACAAGATCAAACATCTCACCGACATGGCTTGGCAAAATTCTGGCTTTATATGCGAAAAGTAACAGCTTCACTGGCTGTTATCAGTGAAGGGTTCTATTTGGTTTTCCGTCACGGTTTATACAAAAATCCGAACAATCCAACCAATACCCGTTATGTGCAACATTTTTGTCGACAGTTGTGCAAAGTATTCAATATAGAAGTCCAGGTGCACGGTGAAATTCCGCGCGAACCCGCTTTATGGGTGAGTAACCATGTGTCCTGGCTCGATATTGCAGTTTTAGGTTCAGGGGCACGCGTATTTTTTCTGGCCAAAGCAGAAATTGAAAACTGGCCAATTCTGGGTAAATTGGCCAAAGGTGGCGGCACTTTATTTATCAAACGTGGTTCTGGTGATTCGGTGCGTATCCGCGAACAGATTACCGGATTTTTAAAACAGAATATTCCCGTATTATTTTTTCCTGAAGCCACCACTTCAGATGGGCGAGCCATTAAAAAAGTACACGGCCGGATTTTGGGTGCTGCGATTGAGGCACAGCGTCCTGTGCAAATTTGCCTGATTTGTTATGTGAATCAGCAGGGCGACCTCGATGT
The DNA here is from genome assembly GCF_013418055.1 of Acinetobacter sp. YH12208. Lineage (NCBI taxonomy): Bacteria > Pseudomonadati > Pseudomonadota > Gammaproteobacteria > Moraxellales > Moraxellaceae > Acinetobacter > Acinetobacter sp. YH12208. Next base: position 55,411 of record NZ_VPCT01000014.1, on the reverse strand, counting down.
GGTTGCGCCGTTTATCAATGACATCAGTTTTGCAGCCCATGTCAAAAAAGTACTGGAAATGCCACAAGTGATTGCACATTTAGTGGCTTTACCTGCAATCGCGACTGAGGGGCACACTGTTGAAAGCCTGACCCGTGTGGTACAGCAAACCATGCAGGCTGGCTTGGTGGAGTTGCAATCGCGTGTACTAGAAAAGACTTAATAAAAAAAACTGGATGAGGAATTTAGGCATTTGATGTCTATTCTTAGGAACAGACGTGTATAGCTTCATCTTTGCTTTAAACATTTAAATGGCTTTGTGTTGGCGAAACTCTACTTTTGACAGACCCAAAGTAGGCAAAAGTCTTTATTAGCCATACACGACGTCCTGTCGTGATAGATAATATGTGACATCCTTGCCACACTCGTATCTTTGAAACTTGGGTAAATCCACTAGAAGCAGGCAGCGTTAAAGAAGAGGCTATTTTAAATAGTTCAACTCAAGCTGTTTGTCACTTACATAAACCCTTCGATTGGTAACCATGACACCAGTTTGAGTCCAGCTTTTTGGTACCATTTTATTCCGGGTTCTTTGGTGAAGGTTTTAATCTCTCCATTGGCTTTCTTGATTTTCCAGTTAATATTCTGGTTGGCATCCAGCACCAGTTTATAGGCATATTTACTTAAGTTCTGATCCATGGTTTGGTGCACTGCCTGTGCTAAAGAGGGACTATTCAGTAAGACACCAATTTCAGTGTTGAGATAGGCAGAACGTGGATCAAAGTTAAAAGAACCAATAAACACCTGTTTTTGATCGATTGCCATTAGCTTGGCATGCAGGCTGGAGCGGCTTAAACCTTTCAGGCTGACTTTGGCTTTTTTGGAAATTTCCGCTGTATTGGCATTGAGATGATCGGCATCTGGCGCTGCAAGAAACTCATACAGCTGCACATCATTTTCCAATAAATCCTGACGATATTTGGCATAAAAGGCATGTACCACGGCAACATCATTGGCTTTAAACGAATTGGTCAAGACACGGACCTCGATATTTTCATCCGCCAGTTTCTTTAAACGATCTGCGCCAATTTTTTCCGGAACAAAATAGGCAGAGACAATATCAACACTTTGTTCAGGTTTTTCCAGATGTTGTAATAACTGGAAGTTGAGATGTTCTTCGGCTTTGGCCTTGGCCTTGATTTTGCTTGGAGGATCTTTGACCACTTCGGCTTCGACCCAATCCAGTTGAATGTTTTGTTCCAGCCATTGGTCAAATGCTCTGGAACGATTGGCCAGATCCAGATAATTCTGTGTGGCCTGATCCTGACTGTGCTTTTCCAGTTGTTGCTTCAGGCTTGGAAAGCGTAAGCCATGATGGCGCGGATTGACAATCTGTTGCACCGGATAGGCATAATCATCATTCCAGTATTCATCGAAGGAATGAATGATTTCATCCGATGCTGCACCGACCAGCATCACATCGACATCGGAAAACTGATAAATTTCACTGACATTATAATACTGGTTACTCATATTGCGTCCACCAATCAGGGCAATCTGGTTGTCGGCAATAAAGCTTTTATTATGCATGCGGCGATTAATACGTTTTAAATCCAGCACCATGTCCATGGCACGATATTTTCGAAAACGGTAGGGATTATACAGTTTGACATCGATATTCTGATGCTGGTTTAAGGCCAGATAAATGCCTTCCATTTTCTTGGCATTATTGTCATCCATTAACAGACGCACTTTTACGCCACGATCTGCCGCCTGAATAATCGCATGCAGGGCAAGGGTGCCAATCCGGTCGTTGTCCCAAATATAATATTGTAGATCCAGACTACGCTCGGCCTTCTTAATCAGCTGGATACGCGCACCCAGTGCTTCGAGTGGGTCATAGAGCACACGATAGCCGGTCAGGCCGATGTTCTGTTCACGTAAAGGTTCAACAATTTGCGCCAAACTGGTTTGTGAGGTATCTGTTTCAAATGCCATCTGGCTAGGCTGCTCAGTTTGCTTGGGCAAAGTACTGCATGCAGGAAGACCCAAGATCATGCTACAGCTCAGTAAAATCCCAGCTTTATAGCGGTAAATTGATGAAAAGCTGGGAGATTTTGAATGAGCTTGAACGTGGGGAGCAGTGGCCATATAAGTCGAAGAATGAAAAATTAGAATTGAGTATAATTGCCAGCTATGAAAAGATAAATATAAAGCCAGTAATCAGCTTCTCGACTCGACAAGGCAAATCTATGTGGGATACCAGTTCCGTACTTTTTTATTTTTATTTAGGCATGGCCATTCTGGCCATCTGGGCTGTGTACCAGGCATGGTCGAGTCAATCTCGTACCGAGACCATTCATCCATTTAAAGCATTTTGTCATTTGTTGGCTTTTTACCTGTCCTATTTACTGGTTCCACTGGTGTTCTTCAGTATTTATGCCGGATGGAGCGGTTATTATTCCTTGCATGAAGCTGTTTTTGTATTTTTCATCAGCGCCGTCTTGAGTTATGCACGCTTTATCGAGCCGCATTTAATTCAAGTGAAAACGACACAATATCAGATCAATGCGGATAAACGCTTAAAGCAACCCGTCCGGATTGCCCTGATTGCAGATTTACATATCGGTCTGTTTTCTGGTCATGAACGGCAGTTGCGACAAATTGTGCATAAGTTAAATCATGTTCAACCCGATTTGGTGGTGGTGGCCGGAGACTGGACTTATGAGCCGGAAAATAAACTGGCACAAGAACTGGCAGTTTTAAAAGAAATTCATGCCCCAGTCTATTCCGTCAATGGCAATCATGACGAGCAATATCCGGGACCACCGATTCAGGAACTGCTGCGTTATGCACTGCAAGTCAATCAGGTCATGGATATTGAAGGGCAAATTGTCGAATTTGATGAATTTCGGCTCTTGGGTGTGGGCGATCTCTGGGCGGGTAAAGCCGATATGCGCAGTCTGCCAGATTTACCTCAGGACAAGCCTTGGGTCATTTTGTCGCATAATCCCGATACGGTGGATATGATTCCCAAATTGCCGACACGTCCTCTCATGCTGGCTGGACATACCCACGGCGGACAGGTGGAATTGCCTTGGCTGACCGATTATGTCATGAAAAAAGTGTCAATTTTGGGGCATAAGAAGGGCATGTACCGTCATGAACATGCAGATGTGTTTGTCACGGTTGGCACCGGTTTGGTCGGCGTACCTTTTCGTTTTAGAGTACCACCCACCATTGATATTATTGAACTGATCTAAATGGAGATATTGTCCTGTTCAGCTTTAACTGATGATCCAGATCAGGATCAATAACAGCACTGCAATGGCTGCCAGAATCCAGATTTTATTTTCAATTTTTCGGGTTGGGACGTCTTCGCGTAATTGTCGTGCGGTGATTTCAGCTTCTGTGGGGGTATTCAGGCTCGGATGGGTCGGAATTTCAAGGGGAGGCGTTACCAGGTCAATCTCACCCGCATCATCACTAAAGCGCGGTCCTGTGCTTTCAGTTTTCATGACCACATCGTGCTCACGGACAATTTCCTCAATCACTTGCAGCGCCTGGATTTCATCCAAGGTCGTGTGCTCGGTGATATAGCGAACGGCCTCTATTTTTTTATCATCTTCCAGCAAAATAATAATATTGACCAACTGTTCCTGGGTTAGGGATTCAATAAGTTCCTGCATTGCCTTGCCTCATTGTCTGGTTGAGTCCATTTGATTGTTGAGCAAATTTAACGAGATAAGTAGCAGAGTTTTGTTGTGAAATCATAAAAAAGCCAGCATCGAATGCTGGCTTTTAAATCAAACTAAGACTTTAAATTTGATTATTTACATCATCATTCTTGGTTTCACGAATCAACAGAAATGCAATCAGTGACAGGATTGATGCTGCGGTCAGGTAATAACCGACTGCAGACAGACCATAAGTTGTTGCCAGTTTGGTGGCAATCAGCGGAGCAAAGGATGCACCAAAGATGCCTGCCAGGTTAAAGGTCAATGCAGAACCGGTATAACGTACTGAAGTCGGGAATATTTCAGACAATACAGTACCGATTGGCCCATAGGTTAAGCCCATGATCGCCAGACCAATACACAAGAACAGGAATACCACCAGCGTGCTGCCAGATTCCAGCATATCTGCAAAGAAAATCCCGAAGATGGCAGAGATAACACAGACTGCAATCGAGGTGGTTTTACGGCCAAATTTCTCGGCCAATACTGCAGAAAGTGGGATAAAGGCAGCAAAACATAGGGTTGCAACCAACTGCAATTGCAGGAATTCTTCACGAGAATAACCTAGCTGTTTAGTACCCCATTGCAATGCAAATACTGTGGTGAGGTAGAACACCACGAAGGTACAGATTGCAGCGATGGTGCCGAGTACCAGCATGCGAGAATGTTTTTTGAAGACTTGAACAAATGGAATGTTCACTTCTTTTTGTTTATCTAGCACCTTTTGGAATGCCGGGGTTTCATGCAGTTTTAAACGAATCCATAAACCGACAATCACCAGCAAGGCACTTGAGATAAATGGAATACGCCAGCCCCAAGCCATAAAGTCAGCCTCAGACATGAAAGCGCCCAACGTCAGGAAAGAACCTGTTGCCAGAATAAAGCCGATTGGAGCACCCAGTTGCGGGAACATGCCATACCAGGCACGTTTACCTTCAGGTGCATTCTCGGTGGCAAGAAGTACTGCACCTGACCATTCACCACCCAGCCCCAAGCCCTGACCTAAACGACAGAGTGCAAGCAAGAGTGGTGCAGCAATCCCGATTTGCGCATAAGTGGGCAAGAGGCCAATCGCAACGGTGGAAATACCCATGGTCAGCAAGGCAGCGACCAATGTGGCTTTTCGCCCGATCCGGTCACCCAAATGACCAAAGAGTGCCGCACCAATCGGGCGGGCAATAAAGGCAATGGCGAAAGTGGCAAGCGACTGAATGGTGGCAGTCATCGGATCTGTACTTGCAGGGAAGAACAGATATGGAAAAATAATGACAGCAGCAGTGGCATAGATATAAAAATCGAAGAACTCGATTGTAGTACCGACCAAGCTCGCGGTTAAAACGCGAAATTTTGAATTTTGTGCTGGCTGAGCAGCAGAATTAGACGACGCCATGAAGAACCTTACACTTACTAAAAATAAAAAAGCTTAGTTTTAAAAGCGTAATCTTTTTAAAAAAGGCGTAATTTTTTAAAAAAACAACTGCAATCTTCTCGCTTTAACTCGCTCAGGGTCACTGAAATGAAAAAGAAGATGATTAAATCACGTAAAGATAGATAGACAGAAAATGTGATCCTGCGCCTATCAATACAAATATGTGCCAGATAGCGTGGGTATATCTTACTCTTTTTAAAGCGTAAAACAATGCACCTACGGTATAAGCCAATCCGCCAATGATCAGAAAGGTCAAAGATTGAGCACTGAGATATTGTTGCATATCATCCATCACCAGCAGCGCCAGCCAGCCCATGACCAGATAAGCCACTAAAGAAATTTTCTGGAAACGATGAATGAAAACGAACTTGAACAGTGTACCAATGAGGGCGATCACCCAGAGTGCAATCAATAAATACTGGGCTTTGGCTGTTGGAATGGCAATTGACAGGAAAGGCGTATAGGTTCCGGCGATTAAATAATAAATTGCAGTATGATCAACTTTTTTATAAAAATAACGACGGTCTGCTGCGGTGGCCATGTGATAGAGCATGGACGCAGAGAACAGCAAGATCATGCTCAGCGCGTAGACCCAAAGTCCAATCCATTGTCCAGTACTGAGATAAGACCCTTTAATAATCAAAAGAATACCAGCAATTACCGATAATCCAGCACCCACAGCATGACTGATATAATTAATTCGTTCCTCAGTGTGATCATAATCTGGAACCAGCGGCGCATTCTGCATGATTGTCATTCTTCTTTAAAATATACATTTGTATAGTAATTCAATTTTGCTTTTAGGTTAAGAAGATTTAAACTTGAGGGGCAATTCATTTCAGGTTTTATCTATGTCAACGTTGGCAACTCTCTCAGACCAAGAACAGCAGTTTTTAGATGTATTTCAGCAAGCTGTTGAAAGTGATCAATTTGATCGTCTGATCTTAAGCCAGTATAAAGGTGAACTACAGGATTTAGAGAAAATGACCTTGCGAGTCATTTCATTAAATGGGCAAAAAGTAATGAGCTGTCTGTATCGCCATAAAACTCAGGATGTCACCAAAAACTATCCTCTAGCGGATGCACTGGCGCAGGTGACGGCATTATTAGCATGTTGCAAGCAAGCCAATTTGCTGACGCTAGATGAAGAGTTACAGCTGAAAAAAAACAAGAAAAAAGCCATGTTGACCCGTACTAAAAACAAAAACTCGACGCTTCAGGCCAAGTCCGCTGAACAGGGTCATGACCGGATTAAACAACGTCATGTTGATCAGGACAGCATCTTTTTACAGCATCTCGGCATTAGCGATCATAATGCGCAGATCATTCCGAGCATGGCGCGTAAATGGAAACAGATTAATAAATTTGTCGAGATTTTTTCGGGTGCATTGGCGCAGCTCAAGCCACAAGTCGAAGGTCTGCGTGTGGTGGATTTTGGCTCCGGTAAAGGCTATCTGATGTGCTTTATATGACTATATGCAAAAACATGGTGAGATGCCGTGGGTTACAGGGGTGGAACTGAATCCGAAAATGGTCGAGTTCTGCCAAAAGGTCGCGCAACAATCTGGCTTTGATCAGCTCGACTTTTTTCAGGGCGATGTGCGTACTTATGCACCGAAACGCCTGGATGTAATGATCGCTTTGCATGCCTGTGATGTGGCAACGGATTTTGCGATTCACAGCGGTATTCGCCTGAATGCACAGATGATCATGTGTGCGCCATGTTGCCATAAGGAATTGCGCCCACAGTTACAGGCGCCAAAAGTGCTGAGTCCGATGCTGCAATTTGGTATTCATGCCGGTCAACAGGCAGAAATGCTGACCGATACCATTCGTGCGTTATTGCTGAAAGCCTATGGTTATGAAACCAAAGTTTTTGAGTTTGTGGCACTGGAACATACCAGTAAAAATAAAATGATTCTGGCGACGAAACGCAAAGATTACCAACAACCCGATCAGGAGGTCTTGAAACAGATTCAGGACTTGAAAGAAATGTACGCTATCCAAAAACATTCACTGGAATTGTTATTGAATAATCAGTGGAATCAGCAGGGGATTGGTTCTAAATGCTAAAGGATTCAGAGCTTAAAATTGTTTCGGGTGGTTGGGAGGATTTAGCGAAGCATGCCAAAACCATTCGCGAAGCCGTGTTTATTCAAGAACAGAATATTGCCGCTGAAGAGGAATGGGATGAGCAAGATGCCATTTCCATCCATTTTGTGGTCTATGAAAAGGGGCATGTGATAGCCACTGCAAGATTGCTGGCGAATAACAGTGTAGGTCGTGTTGCAGTGTTAAAGTCACATCGTGGTTTGAAGATTGGGCAGCAATTGATGCAGGCCATTATCGATTATGCCAAAGCAGATCATCGAAAAGATTTAAAACTGTCTTCGCAAGTACATGCCATCGGTTTTTATCAGGCATTGGGTTTTAAGGTTCAGGGCGAAGACTATCTGGATTGCGGCATCCCGCATATTGATATGTATTTAAAGCTTTAATTTTTTAGTTATTGAGATACAAAAAAGCGAGGCATTGACCTCGCTTTTTTACGCCCTTACTGAATCAAGATCAGTGGCCATGCGCTGAGCTATGCTCGGCACTCTCCATGTTGGCATGTTCTTCAGTTGACATATTATGTTCATTCGCTGTTGTATCGGAATGAGCCGTATTGGCAGTCGCACGTGCCTCACGATCTGCTTGAGCCTTCGAAATTGCTTCAGGAGACATGGTCGGTGCATTTTTAAAAGCATGCTGCTGGGTCGTCTGTTTATTTTGCTGGCTTGGCATGTAATCCGGTTCATTCGTCACCGCAAGCCAAAAAATAAACATGAATAATCCACCTAAAATACAGAAGATAATAAGTGCTTTCCAACCCCAAGGGGATTTTTCAGGTGAACTGTGATCAGTCATAGGTCTTACCCACGTGGATATCAAACTTATGTAACTTTATAACATAAATTGATCAAAAAGCAGATCGAAATCTGTCATTAGACGAGTGTATCCAGTGATTCAGCCAAATCCGGAAAATAAAAAGAGCAACTCAGTTCCTCTTTTTATTTAGAGCTCAAAATTATTGAATCGGCTGGCCTTCTGCTGCCCGGTCTTTCAGGAGTTGCGGTGCTTTGAAGCGTTCACCATACTTGTTTTCGAGTACCTTGGCACGGGTCAGCGCCTTGGCCAGACCATACTGATTTAAGAATTGCACCGCGCCACCCGTCCAGGCTGCAAAGCCAATGCCAAAAATGGAACCGACATTGGCATCGACCACAGACTCCAGCACGCCTTCTTCCAGACAGCGCACGGTATCCAGTGCCTGCACAAACAGGAAACGATCCATCATTTCCTGTTCAGAAAGATCAACCTCTTTTTTCCAGTGGTTGAGACCCGTCCAGAGCTGCTTTTTACCATTTTCTGGATAATCATAAAAACCTGCACCGGCAGCCTTACCTTTACGGTTAAACTCATGAATCATACTGTGAATGACTTCATCTGCGGGTGATTTGGTGATGGTCTGACCTTGTGCTTCTAAGACTTTGTATCTTTCATTGGCCACATGTTCGGAGAGGGTCAAGGACACTTCATCCTGAATGGCCAATGGCCCGACTGGCATACCGGCTTTGAGTGCGGCCATTTCAATCCGTGCCGGATGCACGCCTTCTGCCAGCAGGCGCAAACCTTCTTGAACGAACGTACCAAAGACACGACTGGTAAAGAAGCCACGGCTGTCATTTACCACAATTGGTAATTTGCCAATCTGCTGGACAAAGTCAAAGGCTTTGGCCAGTGTTTCTGCTGAAGTATTTTGCCCCTTGATGATTTCGACCAGCTGCATTTTATCGACCGGACTAAAGAAATGCAGACCGATAAAGTTCTGATCATTTTTTGAAGCCTGGGCTAACTCTATAATAGGCAGGGTCGAAGTATTCGATGCCATCACGCCATGACTGGCAAGATACTGTTCTGCTTCTTGTGTGACTTGAGCTTTCAGTGCGGGATTTTCAAACACCGCTTCAATGATCAGGTCACAACCGGCCAGATCTTGATTGGATGCAGTCGCTTGAATCAGGCTTAAAACCTGATCTCGTTGATCAGCAGATAAACGTCCTTGAGCTACTTTTTTATCCAGCAGTTTCTGGCTATAAGCTTTACCTTTTTCAGCCGCTTCAATCGAAATGTCTTTTAAAATAACCTGGATGCCTTTGCTGGCAGTCACATAAGCAATGCCTGCGCCCATCATGCCTGCGCCCAGAATGCCAACTTTAGTGGCTTTCCATTTCGCAATCTTTTGGGGACGGCTGGCACCGGATTTGATCGCATTCAATCCATGCCAAAAAGTAGCGATCATATTTTTAGAAATCTGACCGGTGGCCAGATAAGTAAAGTAACGTGATTCAATGGTCAGCGCCGTATCGACATCGACCTGAGCACCTTCCACCGCTGCCGACATGATTGCTTCAGGTGCAGGATAGCAACCTTTGGTTTTATCACGCAGCATCGCCGGGGCAATCGCCAGCATCTGTGCAACTGCTGGCGTTGAAGGGCTACCACCCGGAATTTTGTAGCCTTTTACATCAAAAGGCTGTTGTGACTTCGGATTGGTTTTGATCCAGACAATGGCTTTGTCTAAGAGTTCATCGGTATTGTCTGCAATATCGTGAATCAGCCCTAAAGATCGGGCTTTCTCTATACCCAACTGTTTGCCTTCCATCAACAAGGGAAAAGCATTTTGCAGGCCGAGCAGGCGGACGCTACGGACAATACCACCGCCACCGGGTAGTAAACCCAGTGTGACTTCAGGCAGGCCAAACTTGCTTTTAGGGTCATTCAAGGCAATACGATGATGGGCACACAGAGCAATCTCCCAGCCACCGCCCAGTGCTGTGCCATTTAGTGCAGCCACAACCGGAATGCCGCGGGTTTCGATATAACGCATCTGTGCTTTCATCTCTTCAATCATGTTGAAGAATTCAGTCGCATGTTCAGGTGTAGCTTGAATCAGTTCATCCAGATCACCACCGGCAAAGAAAGTTTTTTTCGCAGACCGGAAAATGATGCCTGTAATATTTTCATCAGCTTTGAGTTTTTCTACGGTTTCAGCCAAAGCGCTACGAAAATCTGCATTCATGGTATTGGCAGACTGGTTTGGAGAATCAAAGGTCAGAGTGACGATATTATCTTCAGTTTTTTGATATTGAATTGCGCTCATAAATTTTTATCCAGATCATAATGGGATGAATTTGGAATTAATATCCTGATTAGATTTTAGAAATTTTCCTTATTCCGGAGCCTTTCCAAATTCATCTAAATTCTTGGTTTAAGCTTCAGTTCGACCTGCCTTACGAAATGTATTTCTCATTTAGCAAAAGTAGGCAAAACCATTGTCATACGCAAAATCTATTAATTTTGTAAAACAATGATCTTGCGCTAAAACCAAAGCAGTGCTTTGGTTTTGCTCAGGTTGCATATGACTAAAATGTGAATCAAACACTTTAAATATTTGAGTTAAACCAATTCAATAATGGTGGCGATGCCCATACCGCCACCGACACACAGTGTGGCTAGTCCACGTTTTTTGCCTTGGCGTTCTAACTCATCCAGTAAAGTTCCCAGAATCATCGCGCCTGTTGCGCCCAATGGATGACCCATAGCGATTGCACCACCATTCACATTCACTTTCGCTGGATCAACATTGAGTTCGCTAATAAATCGCATCACCACCGCAGCAAAAGCTTCATTGACTTCAAACAGGTCAATATCATCAATCGTCAAGCCAGCTTTAGCCAAAGCTTTACGTGCTGCCGGGGCAGGGCCGGTCAGCATAATGGTAGGATCAGCCCCGACCAGCGCCGTGGCCAGTACTTTGGCACGCGGTTTTAAACCTTGTTCTTTGATCGCTTGTTCCGATGCGATGAGAACCACGGCTGCACCATCGACGATTCCGGAAGAATTCCCGGCATGATGCACATGATTCACCGTGCCAACTTCAGGATATTTTTGTAGGGCGATGGCATCAAAGCCCATCTGTCCTATGGTCGCGAAACTAGGATTGAGTTTGCCTAAGCCTTCAGCAGTTGTGGTCGGTTTGATAAATTCGTCTTTGTCCAGAATCACCACACCGGCCTTGTCTTTGACCGGGATAACAGAAGCGTTGAAATAACCATTGGCTTGTGCGGCAGCGGCTTTCTTCTGGGATTGCTCGGCAAACTGGTCTACGTCGGTGCGGCTATAACCATCAATCGTGGCAATCAAGTCCGCGCCAATACCTTGCGGAATAAAATCACAGGCCATATTGGTTTCAGGATCTAGTGCCCAAGGGCCGCCATCGGAACCCATCGCTACGCGGGACATGGATTCGACGCCGCCTGCAACGACCAGATCTTCCCAGCCAGAACGGATTTTTTGTGCAGCCAGATTGACAGCTTCCAGACCGGAAGCACAGAAACGGTTGATTTGTACACCGGCGACATCATTGTCCCAACCCGCTGCGATCGCCGCGGTTTTGGCAATATCGGCGCCTTGATCACCAATCGGTGTGACACAACCCAGCACAATATCATCGACTTTTGATGTATCAAATTGATGACGTGCCTGAAGTTCGTTAAGTAAGCCAGTCAGTAATGAAATGGGTTTGACTTGATGTAAAGATCCATCTTTTTTACCTTTTCCGCGTGGCGTGCGAATGGCGTCGATAATATATGCCTCGCTCATAGCATGTCCCTTTTATTAATTTGCTGAAAATTATTCTAATGACTCGAGTGTAATACTTAAATTTTGAAGTGCAATGACGAGAACGGACCAGATCATTTGACGATTTTTGCCAATAAAAAAAGCCCAGGTCTGGAAGCCTGGGCTGGAGAAGAGGATATCGAGAATTTTAATTAATGATAACCATGCAACTGGCGATATAGACCTGGGGTTACACCGGTCCATTTCTTGAAGGCACGATGGAAGGTACTGGTTTCACTGAAACCGACCTGCTGCGCGACATCTTCGAGGGTTAGATCTGGATTCAATAACAGATGAATCGCGGCATCACGGCGCAAGGCATCTTTCACACCTTGATAGCTTTTACCTTCGGCTGCCAGACGGCGGCGCAAGGTTTGAGGAGATAAATACAGCATTGACGCGACATCATTCAATGTCGGCATTTCTTCGCCAATCTGGCTCTTCAATACATCACGGATTCTTGAGGTCAGCGAGTTGGTATTTTTAAACTTCACCAGGAGCTGAGCAGGCGCAGCTTTTAAGAATTCCTCTAAGGTTTCTTCATTCTGACGGATCGGCAGGTCCAGATAGTCCGCAGCAAAGGTGATTTCGGTACGTGGCATGTCGAACTGCATTACCGGCGCAAAGAACAGGGCATCATATTCATCGGCATGGACTGGACGTGGATAGCTAAAATGCACACGTTCCAGCGGTAAACGACGTTCAATCAGCCAAGATGCCAGACCATGCCAGATCATCAGCATGCTTTCGGTAATAAAATGATCCGGATCCATCGCATTTGGAATGAGGGGCACCAGACGTGCTTCGTGTTTGTCACGTTCCAGGGTCACCGACCAGTCATCACCGAAGAGTTTATAGAACTGCGAGGAAAGTTCCAGTGCATCACCTAAGGTTTTGGCATGAATGATGAGCTGACACATGATGGCAAAAGTGCCTAACCGGCGTTGCTGTTTGTCAAAGCCGACATGCTCGTCCTGGGTCACCATCCATAACATTTTAATAAAGCGGGTATATTGTTCAGGTGAAATACGGGCTTTGGGTTGATGCAGCAGTTCTGCTTCAATTCCGACGTGAGACAATAAAGTATCGACATCCATGCCTAAGCGCTTGACGCCAGATAAGGCTGCATTGACGAAATGGATACTGATCGTATCACGACTCATGTTTAATCCTTCAGTCTCTTTAATGTTCACTAATATTTGACCTAAATGACGAAAAATAATAAAGCAATGGCAATTTACAAGAACACCTTTGCCATTTTCTTACATATTAGATTGCCGAAACTATCAAGGTAAATGGCTGAACATGACATTGTTTTTATGCATTTATGTTTCTATGATGCTGAAAAAAGCAATATAAGTAGAGTAAATACTCCAATGTCATATACCTTAAAAGGATTGAAAATTCTAGACTTTTCTACATTATTACCAGGCCCATTCGCGACATTATATCTGGCTGATCTCGGCGCCGAGGTTGTGCATATTGAATCACCGACCCGCCCGGACCTGTTGCGATTAATGCCCCCCTTTGCCAATGGACAGGCCACTTCACAGAGTTATCTGAACCGAAACAAGCAATCGGTAGCACTGGATTTGAAAGATCCGACCAATATCGAACTGGTCAAATCCAAGGTTGCAGATTATGACATTGTGATTGAGCAATTCCGTCCCGGCGTGATGCAAAGGCTTGGGCTGGACTACTCAACCTTAAGCGAAATTAACCCCAAATTAATTTACTGTTCCATCACTGGCTATGGCCAAACCGGTACTTACAAAGCGAAAGCAGGACATGATATTAACTATCTGGCCTTGTCCGGTATTGCTGGACACAGTGGCCGGATCGAAAGTGGGCCACCTGCTTTAGGCATTCAGGTTGCCGATGTAGCCGGTGGTTCTATGCATGCCGTGATTGCAATTCTGGCGGCAGTGATCGAACGCCAGCGCAGCGGTAAAGGTCAATATATTGATATTTCCATGACCGATTGTGTGGTCACCATGAATAATCTGGCCGCATCCGCCAGTCTGGCTGGCAATCAGCATCAACGACCTGAGTCTGGCTATCTGAATGGCGGGACTTTCTATGACTATTATGCAACACAGGATGGACGTTATCTGTCGATTGGCAGTCTGGAACCTCAATTTATGCAGGGATTGGCACAGGCTTTAGAACTGCCGATTATTCTAGAAAAAGGCAATTCTTTTGCTCCAGAAGATCGTGCTGCGGTGAAACAGGCAATTCAAAATAGAATAAAGTCAAAACCATTAGCGGAATGGCAAACACTATTCGCAGCGCTGGATGTCTGTGTCGAGCCGGTGCTAAAACTTGAAGAAGCTTTACATTCTGATTTAGCGCAACAGCGAGAATGGCTAGTACAGGTTCCATTAAAACCCGATAGTCAGCAGACCGAAGCACAACTGGCCTGTCCGATTAAATTTTCACGTTCAAAGATACGTTATGATTTTGCCGGTCAGTTTTTGGGTGAGAGTGAAAAATGGTAATATTTTTAATTATTTAAAAGACAAAAAGGGTAAAAGATTGAAATATCACTATATGAAGATAACTGCTAACGATTGATGAATTAAAGCATTATTGCTTTAAAACTACACTAAATGCGCTAAACCGTGATATCAGTGAAACTTTGGCAGGCTTATCAATAAAACAGCTATGAAATATGTATAAAAAGCATTTTATTGATAGGTTTAATCTCGCTATCCTTGCGATCGATATAATAGAAACTACTAGCAGCTGTACGCCATGTATTTATATACTGATTTCGATCAGCAACTGATTAATGAACGTGTTGCACAGTTCCGTGACCAAACGGAACGTTATTTAGCCGGTAAACTCACCGAAGATGAGTATCGTCCGCTTCGTCTGCAAAATGGTCTGTATGTACAGCGTTATGCGCCGATGTTACGTATTGCAGTGCCTTATGGTTTGATGAACTCAAAGCAACTGCGTAAAGTGGCTGATTTGGCTAAAGAATATGACCGTGGTTACGCGCATATTTCGACCCGTCAAAACATCCAGTTTAACTGGCCGGCACTGGAAAACGTGCCAGATATGCTGGCTGAACTGGCGACCGTGCAAATGCATGCGATTCAGACTTCAGGCAACTGTATCCGTAATACCACGACGGATCAGTATGCCGGTGTAGTGGCTGGTGAAATTGCCGATCCGCGTCCGACCTGTGAATTGATCCGTCAATGGTCAACTTTCCATCCGGAATTTGCCTTCTTGCCACGTAAGTTCAAGATTGCAGTCTCTGCGCTTGAAGAAACCGATCGTGCCGCCACTGCATTCCACGATATCGGTGTATATATTGTGCGTAATGAAGCCGGCGAAATGGGCTATAAAATCAAAGTGGGTGGTGGTCTTGGCCGTACGCCAGTGATTGGCAGCTTTATTCGTGAGTTCTTGCCACGTGAAGACCTGATTGCTTATTTGGAAGCAGTACTTCGTGTGTATAACTTGCATGGCCGTCGCGACAACAAATATAAAGCGCGTATCAAGATTCTGGTAAAAGCCTTAACGCCAGCAGTATTTGCCGAGAAAGTTGAAGCTGAATTTGAGCATACGATTAAAACACTGAAAATCGATGCAGACACCTTGGCGAAAATGGATGAGAACTTCACGCCATTCGATTACCAAGATTATGCAGATGAAGATTTCACTGAATTGTTCGCGCAATATCCGAAATTCAAACAGTGGTTCAACATCAATACCAATGCACATAAAGTGAAAGGTTATCGTATTGTGACGATTTCACTGAAACGTGCCGGCATTGCACCGGGTGATGTCAGCACTGAAGAAATGAACCTGATTGCAGACCTTGCCGATCAGTACACTTTCGGTGAATTACGTACCACGCATGAACAAAATATCTCGCTGGTCGATGTGCCGCAAAAAGATTTGTTTGCTGTATGGCAAACCCTTGAACAAAACAATCTGGCACGTGCGCATATCGGTTTCTTGACCGACATCATCTGCTGCCCGGGCGGTGATTTCTGTTCATTGGCCAATGCAAAATCGATTCCGATTTCTGAAGCGATTTCACGCCGTTTTGATGATCTGGATACCATTTACAACTTGGGTAAACTGGACTTGAACATCTCTGGTTGTATGAATGCCTGTGGTCATCACCATGTCGGTAATATCGGGATCTTGGGTGTTGATAAAAAAGGCGCTGAATTCTACCAGATCACGCTTGGCGGTAATGCAGACCATGATGCCTCAATTGGCGACATTCTTGGGCCGTCATTTGCAGCAGATGTGGTGCCGGATATTGTAGAAGAAATTCTAAATACCTATCTTGATCTACGTCAGGACGCTGAAGAGTTTATCGATACTTATCGCCGTGTTGGCATCCAACCATTCAAGGAGCGTGCATATGCTTAATACCGCACTCGCAGTGCTCTCTAAAGATGGCACAGTGACAGAAAATACTTACCAGCTCATCGGTGAAGAGGGTGTTTTACCACAAGGTGATGTGGTTCTGACGGTAGATCAGTTAGATCAGCTTCGCCATGTTTCAGGTAAAAAAGCATTGTACTTAACCGTTGATGCTTCACCTGAAAGCAATGAATTTCCGCTAGCTCAATTAGATGCAATCTTTATTGAATTCGCCGGTTTTAATGATGGCCGTGGCTATTCATTTGCGGCACTTTTACGCCGTCAAGGTTTCCAAGGCGAACTTCGTGCCACTGGTGATGTATTCAAAGATGTGTTGAACTACATGAAGCGTTCTGGTTTCGATACTTTCGTGATTAAAGAAGGTAAAGACATTCAGGAGGCGGCTGCCGGTTTAAATGATTTTAAAAATCCGTACCAAGCATCGACCGCGGTGAATCAGGCAAATTATCAAACAGGTGCCTAACCTGAAAGTTAAAAAGCTTGTCTGTAAATAAGTCTGTTTTTCTTATAAACAAAAAGCCTGCAATGCAGGCTTTTTGTTTGCTTTGGACGATAGATATGATTGTTTCTATACTATCCTGAATGCTTTAAATTGCTGCGAATTGCTGTAGCATAAGTATCTTTATGCTGAGAGTAACGCGAGCAGAGTGCTAATTTTCGAGTATGCAAAATCAATCAAGAGGGCGATTTTAATGGGATCGTCATCTGATTTATTTTTTTAATTTTTTCATGATGAAGTGACTTGTCTTTATGCAAAATTCTATCCGTATTGGTATTGCTGGTTATGGCAACTTGGGTCGTGGCGTTGAAACCGCCATTCAAAAGAATCCAGATTTACAACTTGTGGGTATTTTTACCCGTCGTGCGCCTGAAACGGTATCTCCTTGCTTCGCAGCAACCCAAGTGTTCCATATGGACTCACTGACAGATTTCCAAGATAAAATTGATGTGCTGATTTTATGTGGCGGTTCAAAAGACGACTTACCGCAACAAGGTCCGATCTTGGCCAGCCAGTTTAATATTGTCGATAGTTTTGACACCCACGCACGTATTCCTGAATATTATGCAGCGGTCGATGCACCTGCAACAGCCAGCAAGAAAACTGCGATGATCTCCATTGGTTGGGATCCAGGCATGTTCTCGATCAATCGCTTATTTGGTGAAGCTTTACTGCCAGACGGTGAAACCTATACTTTCTGGGGCAAAGGCTTAAGCCAGGGTCATTCAGATGCCATTCGTCGTGTAGAAGGTGTGAAAGCAGGGGTGCAATATACCATTCCTTCAACAGAAGCAATTGAGAAAGTACGTAGTGGTGTTCGTCCAGTATTAACGACCAAAGAAAAACATACCCGTGAGTGTTATGTGGTGCTTGCAGAGGGTGCAGATGCAGAAGCAGTGAAGCAAGCGATTGTGACCATGCCGGATTATTTTGCCGACTATGACACGACTGTGAATTTCATTGATGAAGTAACTTTAGCACAAGATCACCAGCGTATGCCGCATGGTGGTTTTGTGATTCGTAGTGGAAACACCAGTGATGCACATAAACAAGTGCTTGAGTTTTCATTAAAACTAGAAAGTAATCCAGAATTTACAGCCAGCGTTTTAGTTGCTTATGCACGTGCAACTTATCGTTTAAATCAAATGCAGCAGTATGGTGCAAAAACAGCATTTGATGTGGCACCGGGCTTGTTGTCAATGAAATCACCTGAGCAACTTCGTAAAGAAATTCTTTAAGTCTTATCATTTAAAGTACAGCTTTGAATATTTGACGATAAAAAGCCTCCAATCGGAGGCTTTTTGATTTCTAAAATTCCCCCTCCTTTATTAAAGGATGAGGAACGATGTTCCGCAAGAGGGGAGGATTTATAAAATCCCTCTAAATCTCTTTTTTAAAAGGGAGGCTTTTAATTAAAGCAACTCAATCGCCACAGCAGTCGCTTCACCGCCACCGATACAAAGTGCAGCAATACCACGTTTACCACCGGTACGTTTCAGCGCATGAATCAAAGTCAGGATAATACGTGAACCGGTTGAACCGACAGGATGACCCAGGGCACAGGCACCGCCATTAATATTGACTTTTTCAGGATCAAGCTTGAATTCATCCATTGGACACATGGTCACCATGGCAAAGGCTTCATTGATTTCCCAGAGGTCGACATCTTGAGCATTCCAGCCTGCTTTATCGAGAACCTTTTGAATTGCACCCACTGGCGCTATGGTAAATTCAGAAGGATGCTGTGAATTTGAAGCATAGGCAACAATTTTGGCCAAAGGATTTAAACCTTTTGCTGCGGCATGATCCGCTGAGCTAATCACCAGAGCTGATGCACCATCAGAAATTGAGCTGGCATTGGCAGCGGTAATGGTGCCGTCTTTGGCAAAGGCTGGACGCAGGGTTGGAATTTTATCAATATTGGCATTGAAGGGTTGTTCATCTTTATCAACAACCACATCACCTTTACGTGTTTTTACCGTAACTGCTACGATTTCATCAGAAAAATAGCCTTCATTCACAGCAGTTTGTGCACGTTTCAATGAGCGAATGGCGAAATCATCCATCTGTTCGCGAGTATAGCCTTTGGTATTTGCCATATCTTGGGCAAATGAACCCATCAAACGACCTGTCTCAGCATCTTCAAGACCATCTAGGAACATATGGTCTTTGATTTCACCATGCCCCATACGGAACCCGCCACGTGCCTTAGGCAGCACATAAGGTGCATTGGTCATTGATTCCATACCCCCTGCCACAACAATATGTGCAGAGCCGGCTTTAATCATATCGGCTGCTTGCATCACTGCTTTCATGCCAGAACCACATAGCTTATTAATGGTTACTGCCCCAGTCGAATCCGGAAGACCTGCCTGACGCATCGCTTGACGTGCAGGTCCCTGTTTTAAACCTGCAGGAAGAACACAACCCATAATGACTTCTTCAATATCTGCGGGTTGTAAACCTGCACGAGCAATTGCTTCTTTAATTGAAGCGGCACCAAGTTCAGGAGCAGTTACACTGGCAAGGCTGCCTTGAAAGCCACCCATGGCTGTACGTGCACCATTGACAATCACGATGTCGGTCATTGTTATATCTCCGTATAAGTTTTAATTAATTTCTCAAACATAAGCAGTATATTGAAAAAAAACTAGGATTGAAGGGTTAATCGCAGTCAATCTTAAACTGGATAGTTCTGTTAGCATGAGGAGAGGCTTTCTACCCGGATATGCCCCATTTTACTCAGTACAATACGCTGCTGGCTGGAGATTTGCGCCGAACAATAATAGAAACTGCCATTCGAACCAATCGGAAGGGCGGTACGTGCCTGATAAGTGACACTTGGTGAACTTAATGCGCCTCGCCAACTCAGGTTGCCATATTTAAGATTTAGAGCATCAATGTGTAAAATTTGTTCGCCCGCATCGACTTGCCGATTTTTATTTTTATCAATAAAGACCAGCATATTCTTATTCCATTGGTTAGATTGACAAGTCAGGGAATCCTGGCTTGGACAGATGACAATATTCTGATGAAACACTGCTGCCTGGCTGCGTGCATAGCGGTTAATCGCAGATAATTTGATTGGGATATTTTTGGCTTCCTGTTTGGAACGATACTCATGAAAGTAAGGTAAAGCAATACTGGCTAAAATTACAATCACTGCAATACAGATAATTAACTCAACAATAGTGAACGCTCTTGTTATTTTTTTATACATAGAGTTACCTGATTTATATATTATTTTTATAAGAAACATGTTATTAATTATGCGTTTTTTATGCTTTGTTGAGCGTGTGATTTGGTCGTTACTCAAATTTCAAGAAAGCGATTAAAAAATAATTGGCAATCACAATAGGTCATTCAGAATAAAAAATTGAGTAAAAAATTACTGAATTACAACGGAAATTGTAAGTAATTTTGTCAATAATTTACTTGATTAAATTAATCAAGCACTTGGAAAAATAATAAAGTGTTTGTATGATGCCATGTGAATAGCTTAAGAATAAAACTGGGGTAATAAAAAGCCTATCTCAGGATGGCCTATTACGGGCTTGAGCTTGAACAACAATTGTTATCTCTGGAGGATAAATCCATGAAAATGAGTCGTATTGCTTTAGCTATGCTTGTAGCTGCACCTTTTGCTGTTGCAAATGCAGGCGTAACTGTTACTCCGTTGATGTTAGGTTATACATTCCAAGACACTCAGCACAACAATGGCGGTAATGATGGTGAGTTATTAGTTTCTAATCAAGGTGAAATGCAAGACGATTTATTCGTTGGTGCTGCGATTGGTGTAGAACTTACTCCTTGGTTAGGTTTTGAAGCTGAATACAGCCAAGTTAAAGGTGATGTTGACGGTGCTGAGCCTGGTGCAGAATATAAAGGCCAAAACATCGCAGGTAACTTCTACGCAACTTCTGATGTATTTACTGGTAACTATGACAGCAAGATCAAACCATATGCATTGTTAGGTGCTGGTCACTACAAATACAAATTTGATGGTGTAGATCGCGAAGGTCGTGGTAATGAAGAAGAAGGTACGCTAGGTAACGCTGGTATCGGTGCATTCTGGCACATCAACGATGCATTGGCACTACGTACTGAAGCTCGTGGTACTTACCACTTTGACGAAAAATTCTGGAACTATACAGCGCTTGCTGGTCTTAACGTAGTTCTAGGTGGTCGTCTGAAACCAGCTGCTCCAGTAGTAGAAGTTGCTCCAGTTGAGCCTGTAACTCCGGTTGCTCCAGCTCCACAAGAGTTGACTGAAGACCTGAACATGGAACTTCGTGTGTTCTTTGATACCAACAAATCAAACATCAAAGATCAATACAAACCAGAAATCGCAAAAGTTGCTGAGAAGCTAGTTGAATATCCAAACGCTACTGCTCGCATCGAAGGTCACACTGATAACACTGGTCCACGTGCACTGAACGAACGTTTATCTTTGGCTCGTGCTAACTCTGTTAAATCTTCACTTGTGAACGAATACAACGTAGATGCATCTCGTTTGTCTACTCAAGGTTTCGCTTGGGATCAACCGATTGCTGACAACAACACTAAAGAAGGTCGTGCTATGAACCGTCGTGTATTCGCGACGATCACTGGTAGCCGTACTGTACTAGTTGAAGGTCAACAACAAGCTCAATAATTAATTATTGAATTGTTAAAAAAGCGGCTCCTATGAGCCGCTTTTTTTATATCTGAATTTTGACTACACTGAGTCATTAAAGATGTAATTGAGTGATAACATGGGTGTTGAAATTCCTGAAGATTTACAAAATCTGGAAGCCAATAGCGGAATTTTCTCGATCTGGATGATTTTCCATCATTATGGAATTGACCTGCATATTCCGGACTTGGTTCAGCTCTGTCGTCACAATCCGGAAATGGGAGCCTCAACTATTGGCCTTGCAGTGGCTTTGCAGACGCTGGGACTGGATGTTGCTTTTTTTAGCGAATATGATGCAGATAAACAGCCAGTCGAGCTTGATTTTTATCAACAAGCACAGACACTTAAAATACCTGTTGAAGAGCGTGTGATCTCTTATGCAGAAATCCAGCAGCAGGTGGAAGCAGGCCGTTTCGTGATTGTTTTCTACGATACCTTAGAAGGGGTCGGTAATCATTCATTGATCTATGCAATAGATGAACATGAGATCAGTTTCTTTGACAGTTTTGATGCGATGCCGGCAGATGTATTCGAGCAGCAGCGTCAGGCAGAGGGGATCTGTCAGCAAGTGATTGTGATTGATGACCGTAATTTTGTCATGCGGCATAACTAATCTAAGAAATTAAAAAATCAGCCCGTAGGCTGATTTTTTAATTTCTGATGGTTTATTCCTGATCAAGTTTCATAGGTTGTACATCCATCTCTTGATAAGACACCAGTTTGGATTTTTTCTTCCATTTGTATCCGAACCAGATTGCTAGGAACAATGGAATACTGATATAGGTCGAGAGAACCCCCATCCATTGACCTGCCAGAACATCCTGATAGTTTTGACCAAGGACGACAATTGCACAGAGAATAAAAGCAAACCAAGGAGCAAAGGGGAAGAACTTGGCGCGATAAGCCAGATCTTCCAGTTTGTAGCCTTGAGCCAAGTAACCTTTGCGGAAGCGATAGTGTGAAATCGCAATCCCGAGCCAGACAATAAAGCCGCACATGCCCGACATATTGAGTAGCCAGTTAAAGACTTCCTGTTCACCGAAGAAGGTGGTCAGGAAACACAGTGCTGCGATTGCAGTGGTGGCATACAGGGCATTCATCGGTACACCACGTGGATCCAGACGGCCAAACAGTTTTGGCGCACTACCTTTACGTGCCATATCAAATAGCATGCGCGTAGAGGAATACATGCCTGAGTTACCCGCAGACAGAATGGCTGTCAAAATCACCGCATTCATAATGCTCGCAGCAAAGGCAAAGCCGGCCTTTTCATAGAGCAGGGTAAAAGGAGAAAGCGCAATATTGTCGGTCGCAGCCGCCTGTAATAAGCGTGGGTCATTGTAGGCAATTAATGTGCCGATAATGAAAATACACACGATATAAAATAACAGGATACGCCAGAAAATCTGCTTGATTGCCACCGGAATGGTTTTCTTTGGATCTTTCGATTCGCCCGCAGCCACCCCGACCATTTCGGTTCCTTGAAAGGAGAATCCGGCAATCATCGCCACGCCAATTAAGGCTTGGAAACCACCGACAAAAGGTGCGTCACCAATACTCCAGTTGGCAAATGCTTCTGCGCCTGGGGTCAGCATAATCTTCACGATCATCCAGATACCGATAATGATAAAGGCAATAATCGCGACAACTTTCACCAGAGAGAAGAAGAATTCAGATTCACCAAAGCCTTTAACTGTCAGGGCATTAATCCCAAAAATAATGGCCAGGAAAATTGCACTCCAATAAACACCAGGAATATCGGGAAACCAGAATTTCATGATGAACTGAACGGCAACCAGCTCAAAAGCTACGGTAATGGCCCAGTTGTACCAGTAGTTCCAGCCCAAGGCGAAACCAAAACCGCCCTCGACATATTTAGTGCCATAAGTGAAAAATGCACCCGAGGTGGGATTATGCGTGGCGAGTTCGCCCAAACTGGTCATCAAGAAATAAATCATGACACCAATCAGTGCATAAGCAAGTAGTGCTCCGCCTGGCCCGGCATTGGCAATGGTCGCACCCGAGGCCAGGAATAGACCTGTACCGATGGATCCGCCAATAGCGATCATATTCAGATGACGAGCACCCAGCTTACGCTGCAGCTGCATCGTATTTTGCGTTTCGCTCATCACGATTCCTTAACATTTTTTTGTGTGCTAGCGAACAGCACTTTAAAGCCTTGTTGATCCGCTTTCACTGTGCAGCGACCAAAGTTTTGTTCAATCAGGGTCGGGTAGTTTAAGAAACGGTTGGCCACGATCCAAAGCTCGCCACCTGATTTTAAATGACGACGCGAAGTTTTACACAAGGTTTCGCTGGCCGTGTAATCGGTCTCGATTCCCATATGAAAAGGCGGATTGCTGACAATGGCATGCAAGAACAAGGGTGCATCAGCAATGCCAGTGACCGCTTTAATTTCGATCTGTTCAGGGCTAAGCTGGTTTTCATCAAAGGTCATTTGGGTGGAGGCCAGCGCAAAGGCATCCACATCCATGGCAAAAATCCGGTTTTTCGGATTCAACTTTGCCAGATACGCACTAATTACACCTGCGCCACAACCAAAGTCAGCGATTTTACCCGAGGTGACTTGTGATAAATAAGGTAATAAGGTGGCAGTCCCAATATCTAAACGGTTTTGACTAAACACGCCTGGCAGGGCACAAATATTCAGGTCACCATTCGGGGTCGAGATGCTATAACGCTGTGCCCAGTCAGCAAGTGATTTTTTCTCGACCGTGTGGTCTAGAACCAGTTGCCAAAGCTGGCAATGACGTGCGCTATCCAGTTTGAGGGTTTTACCATAAGGCTGCAACTGTTTGGCTGCACGCTCTATCCCGCCTTTCTTTTCACCGACCAGGAAAATACTGCTGCCCGGTTTAAGTTGTGCTGCCACATTATGCAGTAAATAATTGAGCAGTTCTTTAGACTTGGGTACAAAAATAACCGCCTGATCAAACTCAGCTTCAGGCATCTCTGCGCCAAAGTGGACATCTGCTTGTTGCGACTGGAAATATTGAAAATCATTAAAATTCCATGTCCAGACAGCGGGATTGATAGAGGCATCGAATTCAGCGAGTAGATCATCTGTCGGTGCATTAATGAGTAAGATGCGACCCGACAAAAAATCATATTGTCTTAATAAAACTTCGCTTTTAGGATCCATAGGTATCTCTCCAATATAAAGAACACTGCCTAAGTCTGACCTAGACAGTGTTCTTTGGACATGAAATTACTTCTTTGTTTCAGGAAGTACAACATTCAGAATAAGGGCAGCAATACCGCCAGTGGCAACGCCTGAGCTAAAGATATTACGGAATAACTCAGGAAGATGCTCAAGAATTTGTGGAACTTGTGCAACACCTAAACCCAGTGCCAGTGAAATCGCAATAATCAGCAAGGCACGGCGGTCCAGATGTACGCCAGACAGAATATTAATGCCGGAAGCTGCTACTGCACCAAACATCACCATCACTGCACCACCCAGTACCGCTTGCGGAACCGCCTGGATAATCCCGGCAACCGCAGGCAGCAAACCCAGAATGATCAGTAAAGCAGCAATCCAGATACCGACATAACGGCTCGCTACACCCGTCAACTGAATCACACCGTTATTTTGTGCAAATACCGAACTTGGGAAGGTGTTAAAAATACCGGCAAGGAATGAATTGGCGCCATTGACCAGTACACCGCCTTTAATGCGCTGCATCCATTTTGGCCCATCGACTGGCTGGTTAGAAAGCTTTGAGGTCGCCGTGATATCGCCAATCGCTTCTAAAGAGGTCACCAGATAAATGAATGCCATCGGAATAAACAGGCTCCAGGAGAAGCTTAAACCGAAATGCATTGGAGTTGGAATCTGTACCAGTGGGGCATCTTTTAAGCCGGAAAAATCCAGATGGCCCATAAAGCCGGCCAGAATATAACCACAAACCAGGGCAATCAAAATGGCAGAACTTTTTACCCAGGTAATCCGGATACGGTTCAGGATAATGATCAGCGCCAAGACTGTGCAGGACATGATCAGGTTGTCTGCATTGGCAAAAGTTTTATCGCTCATGGCCTGATAACCACCGCCCATACTGATTAGACCTTCTTTAATTAAGGTTAAACCAATCAGAAGGACGACAATCCCGGTCACCAAAGGGGTAATCAGTTTTTTTATCCAAGGCAGAATCTGGGACACGCCCATTTCAATAAATGCACCTGCAATCACCACACCAAAAATTGCTGCCATGACTGACTCAACTGGCGTACCGGCAGCAACCATGGCTGAACCAATACCAATAATTGGGCCGATAAAGTTAAAGCTGGTTCCCTGAACAATCAACAGACCGGCACCAAAAGGTCCGACTTTTTTAGACTGTAAAAAAGTCGCGATACCTGAGATCACCAGGGACATGGATAAAATCATGTTGGTGTCTTCTTTGGATACCCCAAGTGCCAGACAAATTAGCAAGCCAGGGGTCACGATCGGGACAATAATTGCCAATAAATGTTGGAATGCAGCTAAAAAAGCAATAAATGGTTTTGGACGATCATCCAGACCATATACCAGGTCGAGTTGATCTTTAGGAGGAGGAGATTGATTAAAATCAGACATGTGTCAATGCAAATTAAGGCAGGGTGGCGCTATTCTAATCGAGTTACACGCCTTTACAAAATCAAAAAAAGCCCATCTCCTTAAAAAAAGTTGAGGAGTGTGGTAACAGTGACTATAAAAGTTTTGTATTTTTCTGTATAATTTGCCCTCAAATTACATACGCATTGAATTTACATGTCAGATATTAAAACTCTCCGTAACATCGCCATTATTGCGCACGTCGATCATGGTAAAACCACTCTTGTAGACAAACTTTTGCAACAATCAGGTGCTCTCGGTGATCGCGCGGGTGAGATTGAGCGTGTCATGGATTCTGGCGCTATCGAAAGTGAACGTGGTATTACCATTCTTGCAAAAAACACTGCAATTAAATGGACGGATGCACGTACCAATACTGAATATCGCATTAACATCGTGGACACCCCGGGACACGCCGACTTCGGTGGTGAAGTTGAACGTGTAATGTCGATGGTTGACTGCGTACTTCTTCTTGTCGATTCACAAGAAGGCCCGATGCCACAAACACGTTTCGTAACGCAAAAAGCGTTCGCACGTGGTTTGAAGCCAATCGTAATTATTAACAAAGTTGATAAGCCAAGCGCACGTCCAGACTGGGTGATTGACCAGGTATTCGATTTGTTCGATAACTTAGGTGGTTCTGACGAACAGTTAGACTTCCCGGTCGTTTATGCATCTGGTCTTCGTGGTGTGGCGGGTCCTTCTCCAGAAGAACTTGCTGACGACATGACGCCATTGTTCCAAACAATTGTAGACATCGTTGAACCGCCAGCAGTTGACGTTGATGGTCCATTTCAAATGCAAGTGTCTTCACTTGACTATAACAGCTTCGTAGGCGTTATCGGTGTTGGTCGTATTCAACGTGGTTCAGTTAAATTGAACACGCAAGTGACTGTAATCGATAAAGAAGGCAAAACACGTAACGGTCGTATCTTAAAAATCATGGGTTATCATGGTTTAGATCGTGTGGACATCGAAGAAGCCAATGCAGGTGATATCGTTTGCGTAACAGGTATCGATGCATTGAACATTTCTGACACGATTTGTGATCCGAAAGCTGTTGAAGCGCTTCCACCGCTTTCTGTAGATGAACCTACAGTCACAATGACATTCCAGGTAAACAACTCACCGTTTGCTGGTAAAGAAGGTAAATTCGTAACTTCACGTAACATTCGTGAGCGTCTAGATCGCGAATTGATCCACAACGTCGCATTACGTGTTGAAGACACTGACAGTCCTGACCGTTTCAAAGTGTCTGGCCGTGGTGAACTTCACCTTTCAGTTTTAATTGAGAACATGCGCCGTGAAGGCTTCGAGATGGGTGTATCTCGTCCGCAAGTCATCTTGAAAGAAATTGACGGTCAAATGCAAGAACCGTACGAAAACGTGACGTTTGACGTTGAAGAACAGCACCAAGGTTCTGTAATGGAGCAAATGGGCAGCCGTAAAGGCGAGATGACCAATATGGAAGTTGACGGTAAAGGCCGTATCCGTATTGAAGCAACTGTTCCTTCACGTGGCTTGATCGGTTTCCGTTCTGAATTCATGACGATGACTTCAGGTACGGGTATCATGACATCAAGCTTCTCGCATTATGGTCCAATGAAACAAGGCCAAGTTGCGAAACGTCAAAACGGTGTGTTGATCTCTATGGTTCAAGGTACTTGCCTGGGCTATGCATTGTTCACATTACAAGACCGTGGTCGTCTATTCGCTAAGCCTCAGTTAGAAGTTTACGAAGGTATGATTATTGGTATTAACTCACGTTCTGACGACATGACTGTGAACCCGACTAAGGCAAAACAGTTAACCAACGTACGTGCATCTGGTACTGATGAAGCATTAACACTTGTTCCTGCAGTTGAATATACGCTTGAACAAGCGCTTGAATTCATTGAAGATGACGAACTAGTTGAAGTAACACCGAAGTCAATCCGTATCCGTAAGCGTTATTTGACTGAAAACGAACGTAAACGTAACCGTTCAGGTAAATAATCTGTAGATTATTGATCTAAGATTCCTAAAGCCGCAATCTTTTCAAAGATTGCGGTTTTTTTTGTATTAAAATTTTAACTAGAACCATAAAACTTATAAAAAACATCACCTTATGTGAAAATGAAATCACTTATAATTAATGTATAATTCATCACAAACTTTAAAATGAATTATTGGAGAAAAAATGAGTATTATTCAAGAATTTAAAGAGTTTGCTGTCAAAGGCAATGTGATGGACCTCGCGGTCGGTGTTATTATTGGTGGAGCATTTGGTAAAATTATTGATTCTTTTGTAAAAGATATCATCATGCCAATCGTTAGCTGGATTTTAGGTGGTGATGTTGACTATTCTAACTGGTTCCTGGTACTGGGTGATAATCCTAATAATGTCACTTCTTTGACAAATGCACAGGCTGAAGGTCTGAATGTATTTGCTTATGGTAACTTCCTAACGATTCTGATTAATTTCCTGTTGTTGGCATGGGTGGTATTCTTACTGGTGAAAATGATGAATAAACTTCGTCGTAAACAGGCAGAAGAAGCACCTGCACCTGAAGCCACCCCTGAAGATATCGAATTATTGCGTGAAATTCGTGATGAATTGAAAAAACGTCCTGAAGCATAAGCGTTCTGACACAAATAAAAAACGGCGCCTCTTGTGCCGTTTTTTTAATCCTCCTAAATCCCCCCTTTTGTTAAAGGGAGGTGGGGAGAGATTTATAAGATTAAAAATCCATCCGGAACTTAATTTCTACCAAATGAAAACCAAACTGGCTTTTGACCGGACCATGTAAGACCCGTTCAGCAGCCGTAAACACCAGCTTATCAATGACAGGCACCAGTTGGCCTTTTTTTACTTCGCCCAGTTCTCCGCCACGCTTGGCAGAATTACAGGTTGAATATTGTTTGGCGATTTTATTAAAGTCAGCGCCACTCAAAATCTTCTTTTTAAGCTGCTCGGCAGTTTCTTTATCTTTAACCAGAATATGACGCACAATGGCTGTTTTCATGACTTTTCCCCTCGTACAGTTGCCAGTTTTTTGACAGGGAGTTGCATCTTTTTCAAAGGCTGACATTCTGGACAGAACACAGAAGCACGTTGTCCCAGTTTAATATTTTCAAGCGTGGTCTCACAGTTCACGCACATTTCCCCGGCACGACCATAGGCCAGCAGCGTTTGCTGAAAATAGCCATTTTCCCCCATGGCGTTGGTGTAATCCCGTAATGTCGACCCGCCTAAATCAATGGCCTGTTTTAATATGCGCTTGATTTCCAGCACTAATTTTTCGATCTGTGCCAAGCTTAAAGTCGAGGCGGGTTGTGCTGGATGAATGCCCATATTGAACAGACTTTCGGTTGCATAAATATTGCCGACACCTACCACCACATGGTTATCCATAATCGCAACTTTGGTGCCAACATTTTTATTTTTCAATTTTTCAAATAAATACTGAGAATTAAAATTTTCACTCAGGGGTTCTGGTCCCAGCGTATCAATCAGTTTGCTTTGTGACTGCGCATCCAGCCATAAAATACAGCCAAAACGACGCGGATCATGATAACGCAATTCAATATCATCAAACTGAATAATCAGATGATCATGTTTGCGTAATTCTTCAGTTGTTTCACACAAACGAAAGCTGCCAGACATGCCTAAATGCCAGAGCATGGTGTCGTGCTCAAACTCAGCCAGAATATATTTGGAACGGCGCGACAGGTTGAGTAATTTCTGCCCGACCAGCTTTTGTATATTTTCGGGAATGGGCCAGCGCAAACTTGACTGACGGATTTCAACCCGTTTTACACGTTGTTCTAACAAGGGTAATAAACTGGTTTTGGTGGTTTCTACTTCTGGTAATTCAGGCATAACACATCAGAGGCGAGGGAGATGCAGCTAATATTGGGCGAATTTACGGAGATTACAAGTCTTAATGGGGATGCAACCATTAGAAAATGACTGGGGATTTCATGTTTATTGGAGGTGTAAGAGCTTAAAGAATAAGCTGTTTTTTTGCATGTTTAGACCAAAAATTAAAGAAATAAAAGGAATGAAAAAATAAATAAATCCTAAGTTTTTGAAAAACATATAAATAATTTAACTATTTTGAAATAAAATTATATTTTTTGTATTAAGGCATAACTAAAAGTTTAATCAATAATAAAAAAAATAATAAGAATTTATAGGAAAAGTTATGTAAATTCATGCACCTAATAGCAATTTTAAAAACCTTGCTTGTTTTTCTCTCCGAATGTTTAGGTTTTACATGAAATATTTAGGTTTCGCTTTATTGCCATTAATGGCTGCCATGACAACCGCGCAGGCAGAATCTGCATTTGATCCGCAAGGTCAATATTTACTAGGGGGTTGGAATGGTCAACGTACAGAACTGGCTCAGCAAGGGATTAAATTTGAAGCCAATCTGCTAACTGATACAGCCTATCTTGCGGATGGTGGCCGGAATGCAGGCGCAGATCCATTAACTTCTGCCCAGTTATGGTTGGGAACTCAACTGGACCTGGAAAAACTGGCAGGATGGAACGGTGTCACGGTACGTGCTGCAATGAGTGCGCGCCAAGGCCAAAGTACGTCTATCCGTGATTTACAAGATCCATCAGCGCCACAGATGGCCAATGCACAAGGTACGTTTGGGCGCGGCAATCAGGATAGCCGTCTGAGTGAACTTTCGATTGAAAAGAATTATAAAGAGCAAGGACTGAGTATTAAGGCTGGCCGTTTGGGTCTGGGCATGGACTTTAATGTGATGGCCTGTGACTTTGCCAGTACAGCATTTTGTGCTGCGCAGATGGGTAAATGGCAAGGCAATATCTGGATGAACACGCCAGTATCACAATGGGGTGCGCGTATAAAGCAGCAGCTAAACCCTGAACTTGCAGTACAAGTCGGTGTTTATGAGTTTAATCCGGACAATGGCAATGGTGCTAAAGAAGGTCAAGGCTGGAGTTTGGATACTAAGCATGCCGATGGCGTGACCATTCCAGCAGAAATTGTATGGACACCCAAATCACTCATCAATAACTTGCCGGGTAGCTACCGTGTGGGTGGGATGTACAATACTGCGGATGATCCAATCAATCAAAAAGATATTGTCACTGGCCAAGCTGAAGATCGTACCTTTGCAGGCTGGTTGGCCATCGAACAGCAATTAACTTCAACAGGTCAGGGGCGTCAGGGCCTGCATTCATTTGCCAATTTCACCTGGCATGACCGTGTAACCAATAAAGTCGATCATTCACAACAGCTTGGGGTGAAATATATTGGCCTGCTCGACAGTCAACCGAATGATATTTTGGGTCTGGCAGTTAACCGTGTGCACGTGAATAATCGCTTTGCAGATTCGCGTCCAGCATTCAATGCCGATGCAGAATACAATATCGAACTTAACTATAGCTATAATGCAACAAAATGGCTGATGCTACGTCCAAACCTGCAATATGTAGTCAATCCAGGGGCAACCAACAACGTAGATAATGCACTGCTACTTGGTTTAACCAGCCGCATCATCTTCTAAAAAGTGATCGTTCACGTTATAACTAAACAGGCTTTTTAAAGCCTGTTTTTTATTGCCCGATCATACTTCACATGAATAAAGAGGGATTGCCACGTGACATTATTATTTCAACCGCTAAAGTTTGGTTCATTATCACTCAGCAATAAAATTATTATTGCACCCATGTGTCAATATTCAGCCACAGATGAGGGTGAAATCACGTATTGGCATGAGCAGCAATGGGCGAATTATGCGCTCTCTGGCGCCGGACTCTGTATTGTCGAGGCGACTGCTGTACAACCAGAAGGTCGTATCAGTTATGCAGACCTGGGATTGTGGAATGATCAGCAAGCTGCCCAGATCAAAGCATTATTGGCCAAAGTTAAATCTATATCGCCAATGCCATTTGCTATCCAGCTTGCACATGCCGGACGTAAAGCCTCTACAGATAAACCATGGGCAGGTAGAGGCCAGTTTAAACCGGATGAGGCACATGGCTGGCAAACTGTTTCTGCCAGTGATCTTCCTTTTCAGGCAGACGAACATCCTCCTAAAGCGCTGAATCAGGCAGAGATTGATCAGGTCATTGCAGACTTTGCAGAAAGTGCCAAACGCGCAGTTGATGCAGGCTTTGACCTGATTGAACTACATGCAGCACATGGTTATCTGTTACATCAGTTTATGTCGCCACTTTCCAATAAGCGTGAGGATAAATATGGTGGTTCACTGGAAAACCGGATTCGCCTGACGCTGGAAGTATTGCAAGCGATGAAGGCAGCAGTTCCGGAAGATTATCCAATCGGAGTGCGTATTTCAGCGAGTGACTGGATGGAGCATGAGGATAGCTGGAATATTGATTCTTCGGTTGAACTCTCTAAAGCCCTCGAAGCGGTGGGCGCAGCTTATATTCATATTTCCAGTGCCGGTTTACATGTCAAACAGAACATTGATGTGAAACCGAACTATCAAGTACCTTTTGCAGATACCATCAAAAAAGCCGTCAATATTCCGGTAATTGCTGTAGGTTTAATTACCGAAGCAGAACAGGCAGAACATATTCTGCAAAAAGGGCAGGCCGATGCCATCGCTATTGCACGCGCGATTCTCTACGATCCACATTGGCCTTGGCATGCAGCTGCGGCACTTGAAGAAAAACTAAAAATTTCACCCCAATATCTTCGCAGTGCTCCGCATGGTCTAAACCATTTGTTTGAGCCTTTTTAACAATCTTTTCTAAGCAGGAAGGTCGTATAATAGTCACTCATTGCAAATGAGGACGCTGCATTATGATTTTTGCGGTCATTGTGCCCATTTTTTTATTGTTGGCACTGGGTTATCTGACTGTAAAAAGTCAAGTGTTAGACAAAGAACAAGTGGGTACAGTCGGTGCTTTTGTCATTAAAGTGGCGTTGCCTCTGCTGTTTTTCCAGTCTCTCGCCTCTAAAGACCTGCATGAAATCTGGTATTTTGAATACTTTGCGGTGTATAGCAGCGTAACTTTACTGCTCTATGGTAGCGGTTTCTGGATGATGCGCCGTTATTTTCAGAATACGCATTCGCAGAGTGCAGTATTGTCGCTGGGCGCCGCGATGTCGAATACCGGACTTATTGGTACGGCCGTGCTTAGTCTGTTAATCGGGCAGCAGGCCATGACTTATACTTCTCTGGTGGTCATCATTGAAAGTATGTTGCTGATTCCTTTGGTACTGGTCATGGCTGCGCTGGGAACACAGCATCAGGCAAATCTTGGCTCCATTTTTAAAAGTGTGGTGCTGACTTTAGTAACAAACCCCTTATTTATGGGGGTCGTACTGGGTATGGCCTGTGCGATTTTCCAGATTAAAATTCCGCTCTATATCGATCAGGTTTTTGCCTTGATCGGGCAGACAGCATCGCCATTGGCCTTGTTTGCAATTGGTGGCGGTATTGTGGGAATGAGCCTGAAATACGTTAATCTGCAAAGTTTCTATCTGGTGTTTTCTAACAACATTATGATGCCGCTGCTGATGTATCTTGGCCTCAGTCAATTGACCAGTTTAAGTCAGGAAATGGTTCATGCGGGTACTTTGATTGCTGCCTTACCGATGCCAACAATCTTCGGTATGTTGGGACAGGCCTATGGTTTAAATGATCGAGCCTTAACACCACTGCTGATGAGCACCATCGCTGGTTTTATCGTGACCAGCGGCCTAATTGCCTTGTGGTGGGGATAGCTCATTCCAGGATTGATTCTCTCCTTATAAAAAGCCCCATATTGGCATTTTCTTTTTTAAATTTATGATTATATTTTACAGGTAGAAAAGTCAGCCGCAACTGTTTGAGGCATACGGTGTATTGTACCGCAAGATTAAAAATGATTGTTTTTGCGACAAATTTACCAGTGGATGCTGGCTGACGAGTTTTGCGATGAGAGTATGGCTCCGCAAGATACTTTTCTTGCGAAGCTCCGCTTTTCATTGGGGCGAAACCAAATTAACTCTTTTTGGCAGGTATTTTTTTCTGCTCCGCCATCATTTTGTCTACTGCTGCCAAAGACTCTTTAGCCTGCGGAATATTTTGCTGTGCCAATGCAGCAAAGATTTTTTTCGCTTCAGGCAAGTTTTGCTGCACGATACTGCCATTGGCAAACATATTGCCGACAGCCATCAGGGCAGGGATATAGCCTTTTTTCGCCAGATCCTGAATACTGCTTAAACCTTGCTGAATCGGTTTTTCATCTTTGTTTTTAAAACCAGAGCTGATGTCATATAAGGCTTTGGCGTGAATCGCTTGCATATTACCTTTTGTAATTAATGGTTGCAGCTTTTGTAGTCCGATTTTATTTGAGGCAGGGGTATTTTCAGCAAATAACAGCACAGCCAGATCTACACTGGCATCATCAAAGTTGGCTGCTGAGGCATGTTCCAGATACTGTTTGGCTTTGCTTAAATCCTGCTTTAGTCCTAATGTACCCGCCGCATAATTTTTGCCCAGTACATAATTGGCCACAGGGTAACCTTTGCTGGCTGCCTGTTCATAGAGCTGGATGGCTTTTTTCTCGTCTTTGGCAGTGCCCTGGCCGGTCTGGGTTAAATAGCCTAAGTTATATATGGCTTGGGCATTTCCCTGACTAGCCAATTGATTTAAAGCGTCATAGGCGCCTTTGAAATTATTGGCTTTCACCATGGCTTCAATTTTTACAAACTGGGGGTCAGCCTGATCTTTTACAGTATTTGCCAGAGTGAATTGCGCAGAAACTGCAAGAACAGTAGCGAGTATTAACTTTTTCATGGTTCCTATAACCTTATTATTGCTGGCACCTAAGTCCTTGGTGCGGTTTTAATCATTTTCACTTACATCATAAAAGGATTTTGTGCTTTGTAAATATACAATTTGTCATTAGAGTTCTTTCATAAATCATTTTTTAATTATTATAAATGAAATTCTATCTTCTTGTCGGAGACTTGCGCAGCATGCTCCTCCTCCCGAAGGGAGAAGGAGCGTTCAACCTCTATTTAAATATGAATAAAATTATCATTTCTTGAGTTATGAAAGGGATTTAATCAAAATAAATCATCAAAGCAGGATATACCGATTTAACCAGATCACTGATCTGGATAACTTTCCTATCAATCATTCAGATATTGAAAGGATTACTTTGCTTAAAGGAACTTCTCTGGTTAAATCTCGGTTTAAATCAGCCTCCCAGGATTGAGCCATGTTTGTCAAAACGATTAAACGCCACTATGACAGAATTAACGTAGATGACACGATTGCGGATGAAGACAAGATTGACGCACT
This sequence comes from Acinetobacter sp. YH12208, assembly GCF_013418055.1. Classification (NCBI taxonomy): domain Bacteria; kingdom Pseudomonadati; phylum Pseudomonadota; class Gammaproteobacteria; order Moraxellales; family Moraxellaceae; genus Acinetobacter; species Acinetobacter sp. YH12208. Next base: position 20,051 of record NZ_VPCT01000014.1, on the reverse strand, counting down.
GCTGATGAAGCTCGGTGCAGAATTTTTGATTAGTCAGGAAGACCGGATCTACACCTTTCAAAAAGGTGAATTAACCACAAAATTTGATGCCAAACATGCTCGTGCTTATCACTTCAAAGATTATGTGGTGAAAGACATGAATAAGCTGTTTCATGGTTTCTAAAACAAAAAAGCCAAGAGTTAAGTCTTGGCTTTTTTAGGGCCTAAACCGGAATTATTGCGGACGTGCTACATCACCGCTCAAAGCTTCAGGAAGTTCCAGAACCTCTAGACCCAACTCGGCCAATGCTTCAGGTTTGGCTACGACCAAGGCTTTATAGCCATCCTTCAGACTGATGCTATTCACGACTTCAACATTGTTGTTGAGCTGAGTGCCGACTACAGGTGCTTCACCCGTCGCTTGAATCAGATGCAGCCAATGTTTTGGCTTGGCTTTAAACCATAAGCGTGCGATGACTTCCTGACCTAAATAACAACCTTTGTCATAGTGAATGCTTTCACGTTGATGTAAGCGCAATTCCTGTGGTTGAAACAGGGTCGCAGTGGCCGCCTGAATCCAGGCTTGACCTGATTCAATGGCTTGCTGCTCCCAGGTCGCCACATCGGTTTCAGTTGCAACAAAGTCAGTATGAATATCATTGATCACAGGATAAACCGCACCGACCAGTTCCAGTTTCATTTTTGAAAAGGCACCAAATTTTTTAATATGATTCGCCAGTTCAGTGGCCTGATCGTCAGTACTTACAATTTCAAAGCTTTCCGGACTGAGCTTTTTAAGCCATAAGCCAAATTGAATACGGCCTTTCAGGCTACAGATCGCGGTATAACGTGTCTGGTTTTTAGCCAATGTTTCAGTATTCAAAGTCACCTGACCTTGAAGGAATTTTTGTGCATCAACACCATTCAGACTAAACAATGTAAAAGCAGGAGACGTTGCCATGATAAGCCCCAGTTTGAATACTATAAATCAATGCAGTTATTGTGCAGCAAGCATCAAATAGAGGCAAACAAAAAAGCCAACAATCTAAATCATCGGCTTTTATGGAATGATAATATTTAGTGGTGATGGCTAGCCGGCAATGGCGAATCACAAGGGAATTTACCGCCACAAATCCGAACATATTCCATCATGCCCTGATCTTCATGATCGAGAATATGACAATGCTGCACAAAATCACCTTCAAATTTCTTGTAATGGCTGCGGACAATTACCTGATATCCCTGTTTAACAAAGATTGTATCTTTAAACTGTCCTTTTAAGCCGCGGTATTGAATATCTTCCAGATTAGGATTTGGATCTACTGCCAGCGGAATATCGCTGACATCCTTACCCGTTGGATCCAGTACTTTTACAATCTGGAAGGGGTTCACATGGATATGATAAGGATGATTCAGGTTATTACTGCTAAGAATCCATTCATCAATTTGCCCAAATTCCAGTTTCCGTACATATGCACCTTCTACTGCATCCGCGCCGGTAAAGAGGTCACCAAAACTATAGATTCCCTCAATATCACTGTAACGGTAGCCAAACTTACCATTTGGACCAAAGCTGGCATCGAAGGTTGAGCGTTGTGGTGGACGGTTTTTTAAGCGATTTTCAATTTCAGTGGTCATCAGCGATGGATGGTCGATAAAGGCAGAAAGCTTTAACTGTGAGAGCTGGGTCTGAATTTCTTTGTTTAAGCCAATTTTCTGTGCCTGAGTTTGTAAAAACTGGGCTGGCGTTTGCGCTTTTAATTTACTCGCTTTGACATTCACCCATCCCAGTAGTTGGGCATTTAACGTATTACCCGGAGCGAGTTGAGGGGTAATTTGTCCGGATGTAGGGATGGTATTGATTTCATCATCAATGTTCAAGTTGGTGTCAAAAATACAGTATCTATTCGTGCTTGGAAAGGCGACCATCGCATCGTGACGGTAACCGGGTTGAAATATCGAGATTCTACGTGTCTGCACATGATCCATGGTTAAACCATCCTGAGCAATGGTATAGACCGGCAAGCTGGTGAGCTGATCAAAATCTGCTTTTTTGTCTTCTTCCTGAAATTCAGAACAAGCTTTAATGGTTTGTTCAGCGGTAAATTTTTGTGATTTTGGCAGTTCCTTAATAATAAGACCAAGGGTGTCGCGAACACCACCATGAATCATACGCCAGCGCTTAAACTGGTTTTGCTCAACTTGAATCTCGCCATGTACTTTGCCATTAATCGAGGTGTAATAATGATTTGCTCCCCATGAATTAAAGGCATTCAGGCCTTGATAATCTTCCAGCATACCGACTTCACCAGCATCACAATTATTGAGATTGGTTGTACCTGCCGGGTGAGTGCATCGATACTGAATTTGCTGAAACAGGAGGATATTTTCATTAGAATAGCTGTTCTTGCCTTTATCTTTCCACAGAATATCCATGTCTCCCGTCGATGTGATTTTGCCATTCCTGACTTGAGGAATACGGCTGCCTTCTACGATTAATGGGCCAGCCATGCCGCTAGAGACCTGAATAGCCGTTGAACCATGTAGATGAGCGTGATACCAGTAAGTACCCGCAGGATGATTCGGTTCCATTTTGAATTGATAGTCAAACTTTTCCTGTGGTTTGAACTTCAGGAAAACATTGTCACTATTGCCTTGCGGGCTGACCCAGAGGCCATGAGTGTGCAGATTGGTGGTATTAAAACAATGCGGGTCATTCGCATCGAGAATATGTTCTGGGCAGGTTGCTGTGGACTCCGTGGGCAGTTGGTTATTCAAATGCACAGAAAAGGTTTCTCCCTGTTTGACCCGAATCTGTGGCCCAACCAGCCGGTCTTCGACATATTCACCTGCTTTTTTCTTATTAAATAAACTGGGCTTGGTCACATAGCCACGGAGCACCAGTTGATCCCATGTTCCTTTTCTGGGGTTATACAACTTATCCATTTTATACGCGATGATCAGTTCGTATTTGCCTTTGGCATTTTTCTGTAGCAATGGCGGATTACTGATCAGAGAATCCGGTGCTGTTGGAGCAGGTGGTGGCTGAGTCGGGTTGTTTGGGTTACTTGGATTTGACGGATTATTTGGATTTGAAGGGTTATAAGGATTAGGAGGGTTTTTAGCTCCATTCCAGTTTGATGCCAGTACGGCTATGACCGCTGCTATGACACCGATAATCGCAAGCTGTAACATCGTAATCACCTTTATCTACTTTTGTGATGAGTATTGTTGTTGTGAAGTAATTACTGTTTAGATTTACTTAATTGAGAGAAAAACTGTTATCACCAAATTAGGGGGAGGCAGATAAACGGTATGTCTAAAGTATTTTTTCTTTGGTGTTGAATGTGCTAATTTTTATGTAAATCTTTAATTATTCGATAATATTTATACATATTAAAATAGTTGTAAAATTTGTAAGAAAGTCTTACGAAAATTATGGAATTGAATCAGGACACAGCTTTTAAATGGTTCTATCGCTGAAATACGATGATTTTCGGAATTATTGTATAAGGATGTTTTGAAGATATGCTTAATATCCAGTTTTTATCAACAAGCCGCTTGCATATAAAGACCTAAATGTAAGAGAAGAGACTTATTTGGCTTTTAATAGTTGGCTTTTAATCGGTTATAGGGTCTATTCGCTGCTTAAAATACAGCTCATAAAAGTTGCATGAATATGAAATAAAGCCTGTTTATTGCGCCTATATGTTGATTATTTTTTATGCTGTTGTGAGTGTCTCATACTAAAGAATGAGATGAATTTTCTACGATTTTTCAAAAAAATAGAAGTTTAGAGCCAAAATTCTAAAGGCCAGATAACAAATTTATTAAAATAGACCGATTTCTATAATTAAACTATTGAAAATTATAAGATTTGGGAAATGGACTTTCGGCAGCGTACAATGCCTTTATTAAAAAACAAGTCATCAATAAATTTTGATGTGCAAAAAAGAGTAATAAACGAGGGCAGGCAAGCTATGAACAACAACTACCGTAAACCGCTGCAATCCACCCAGCTGGAATATTATGACGTGCGTCAGGCCGTAGAAGATATTCAGCCAGGCGCATATGCCAAACTTCCTTATACCTCCAAAGTGCTTGCTGAGCAGCTGGTTCGTCGTTGTGATCCTGCCATTTTAGAACAGTCTTTGCGCCAGCTGATTGAGCGTAAACAGGAACATGATTTTCCATGGTATCCGGCACGTGTGGTCTGTCACGACATCTTGGGACAAACAGCTTTGGTCGATCTTGCCGGCTTACGTGATGCGATTGCAGATCAAGGGGGTGATCCTTCTAAAGTCAATCCAGTGGTACCGACCCAGCTGATTGTCGATCACTCGCTCGCAGTGGAATTTGGCGGTTTTGATCCGGATGCCTTTGAGAAAAACCGCGCGATTGAAGACCGTCGTAATGAAGATCGTTTCCATTTTATTGAATGGACCAAAACTGCCTTTGAAAATGTCGATGTGATTCCTGCCGGTAATGGCATCATGCACCAGATCAACCTGGAGAAAATGTCTCCGGTGATTCAAAACCGTGACGGTCTGGCATTCCCGGATACCTGTGTCGGTACAGATTCGCATACGCCACATACAGATGCATTGGGCGTGATCTCGATTGGTGTTGGCGGCTTGGAAGCTGAAAACGTGATGCTGGGCCGTGCATCGTGGATGCGTCTGCCAGATATTATCGGTGTGGAGTTTGTTGGTCAGCGTCAGCCGGGCATTACCGCAACTGACATCGTCTTGGCATTAACCGAATTCCTGCGTAAGGAACGTGTGGTTGGCGCATATTTAGAATTCTTCGGTGAAGGCGCAGACAGCATGTCAGTCGGTGATCGTGCCACGATTTCTAATATGACCCCGGAATATGGTGCAACGGCAGCCATGTTCTATATCGATCAGAACACGATTGATTATCTGACTTTGACCGGCCGTGAACCTGAGCAAGTCAAACTGGTCGAAACTTATGCCAAAGAGATCGGGCTTTGGGCATCGGATATGACTCAGGCGGAATATCCACGTGTATTGCGTTTTGATCTTTCAACAGTAACCCGTAACATTGCTGGCCCATCCAATCCGCATGCTCGTGTCTCGACATCTGACTTAAAAGAAAAAGGCATTGCAGGCAATCTAGATGCTGCACGTGCGCAAGAAGCTGAAGGTTTAATACCGGATGGGGCTGTGATTATCGCGGCGATTACGTCTTGTACCAATACCTCAAACCCGCGAAATACTGTGGCGGCAGGTTTGCTGGCGCGTAAGGCCAATGAATTGGGCTTGATCCGTAAACCTTGGGTGAAATCATCTTTTGCACCGGGTTCTAAAGCAGCAGCGTTATATCTTGAAGAAGCTGGCGTACTCAAAGATTTAGAAAAACTGGGCTTTGGTATCGTGGCTTATGCCTGCACCACTTGTAACGGCATGTCGGGCGCACTAGATCCAAAAATTCAGCAAGAAATTATTGACCGTGACCTGTATGCCACAGCGGTATTGTCGGGCAACCGTAATTTCGATGGCCGTATCCATCCTTATGCGAAGCAGGCTTTTCTGGCATCTCCACCACTGGTGGTGGCGTATGCGATTGCCGGTACGATTCGTTTTGATATCGAAACGGATTCACTTGGTAATGACAAAGAGGGCAACCCGATTTATCTAAAAGACATCTGGCCATCGGATGAAGAAATTGATGCACTGGTGAAAGAAGCAGTGAAGCCGGAACAGTTCCGTCAAATCTATATTCCGATGTTTGATTTGGGTGTGAATGAAAAGGCAGCAAGCCCGCTATATCACTGGCGTCCGCAAAGTACCTATATCCGCCGTCCGCCGTATTGGGAAGGTGCCCTCGCTGCACCGCGTACCTTGGCCAATATGCGCCCGCTGGCGATTCTGGGTGATAACATTACCACTGATCACTTGTCACCATCCAATGCGATTGTGCTCGACAGTGCTTCAGGGGAATACCTGAAAAAAATGGGCGTGCCTGAGGAAGACTTTAACTCTTATGCAACGCATCGTGGTGATCACCTGACCACGCAACGTGCAACTTTTGCCAACCCGAAACTGTTTAATGAAATGGTGGTGCGTTCTGATGGCAGCATCAAGCAGGGTTCGAAAGCACGTGTGGAGCCTGAAGGCGAAGTGATGCGGATGTGGGAAGCGATTGAAACCTACATGAACCGTAAACAACCGTTGATTATTATTGCCGGTAAGGATTATGGTCAGGGGTCAAGCCGTGACTGGGCAGCGAAAGGTGTACGTCTGGCTGGTGTGGAAGCGATTGTGGCAGAAGGTTTTGAGCGTATTCATCGTACCAATCTGGTCGGTATGGGCGTGTTGCCGCTTGAGTTTAAGCCGGGTACAGATCGTAAAACGTTGAAGTTGGATGGCACGGAGCTGTATAGCGTGATTGGTAATATCGCGCCACGTTCGACACTAACTTTAGTAATTGAGCGTTCAACCGATGATGGTAAAAACCAGATTATTGAAGTGCCAGTCACCTGTCGTCTGGATACTGAAGAAGAAGTGCATGTGTATGAAGCAGGTGGGGTATTGCAGCGCTTTGCACAGGATTTTTTGGAAGGCCTAGTACATTGATGGTTTAAGTGAAAACTTATTGAAATATATTATGAAAAAACTTACTTTAGGGTAAGTTTTTTTATTTTAAAATTTATAAAATGTCTCATAAAATTAGTGATCTAAAATTAGCGAGTGAATTCACAGAGGAAATATATGAAGATTATTGTGTAGCTTTAGAATTTCTTAATCATAATCCAGATTATAGTCTTCTTAAATTTAGGCTCATTATAGAAAATACTATCAATGAAATAGCTAAGAGTAAAAAAATTGAGTTTGATACAGAAATTATTTTTAACCAAATTGAAGAATTATATGATATTCAAATTATTAATAAAGATTTGAGAGATAATCTACATTTAGTAAGAAAATTATGTAATAGCGGAGTGCATAAAAATAGCAATAGCAAATATGATAAAGATGAAAATGATTTTTATGAAAAAAGTAAGGAATTGCTTATTCAAAAATCACATGAGGTTAGGCAGAAACTGATAGTAATTTTTGTGGATACTCTAAATATTTTAAAACGTTGTCTCTATATAAGTATTAAAGATATTCAACTTACAAATATTAAGCAGCTAGAATTTAAAGATATTTTGTTCCAAGCAACTACAGAATTGGATTATAAAAAGAAGTTAATAGCAGGTGTTGCTTGTGAAACAATTATAAAGGAACAGTCATTTGATAAAGGTTTAGTCGTAAGTTCAGCATTTAGTGCACATACTGATTCATTAAATGAAATTGCAATTAACTTTTATGATGCAGCATGTAAAATTTCTGCAGATTTAGATAAAAATATTTATATTTTTAAAGGTGATAAAGAAAAAGCTATTAATAAATGTGCAGCCTTAGAGGCTCTATATAGATATGCAAATAGTCTTTTAACTACACAAGATATAGAAGAAAACCCCAATTCAATCGCTTGGAAAAGATTGGAAGCTGCTGCTTTTAGAGGCTATTCACCTGCCCAAGGATTATATGGAGCTTATTTATACAAATTGAAAAAGTATGAGGATTCTCTTAAATATTTGATTGAAGCCCAAGCAAAAGATGATGTTATGGCTTTAAGGTTTTTATTTTATTACTACTCTGATGTTGATACAGGTGTCTTTGACAAGGAATTGGCCATAGACTACTTAGAAAAGGCAATTGATTTAGGATGTCCAGATTCATTAGCAACATTAGGTATGGAATATCATAAAGGCATTTTATTGACTAAAGATGATGAAAAGGCAGAACGGTATTTAAAAGAATCAATACATTTAGGAAGTGCTTTAGGGCGAAATTATTACATGATTGAGTTTAATGATTTAAAAGGTTTCTTAGCTTCAGGGCTTAAAGCCTTTGCAGATGCCTTGGATAAAGCTGCAAATAAAAACAAAAAGCAGCCGATTAGGAATATAAGCCAAAAAGTTAAGCCTAATGATCCATGTACTTGTTTATCAGGTAAAAAATATAAAAAATGTTGTTATTTACATGGAGATATCAAGGTAAAGGAATCATTACAGGAATTTGTCAGAACCCAAATTTCATAAAATTTGGGTTAGCCCAAACGACATCATCATTTACAAAAATGGACAATAGACATTCATCACCAGAGGGTTATACTAGACAGACCATTTCTAAAACCATGGAGAACAAAGATGGTTACTGCTGGCGAAAAACCCGGAACAGGCTTCTATTTTTGTGTTCAATGCGGACACCGCACCTACTTAGAAATTGGTACTGATCGTTTACCACCGTGTACCAAATGCCAAGGCAATCAATTTAACAATAAGAATGCCTAAGCAAAACAACTCAAACAGTTACCCTCTGTTTTGAATGAAAGCCCTATTACTCCATAGGGCTTTTTGCTGTTTATTAGCTAACCTTTTAGGTAGCAATCAAAAGATCAGGGTGAAAAAGCCAATCATATATTTATAAAACTTATTAATTTAAAGTAAAACCTAATAAATTCAAAAAATTATTTGAAATTTAAATATAAACGGTATAGCTTGTCTGCTTTAAAAAATTAGCTAACCACTTTTAAATTAAGGTTAGATATTTCCGGGGTGAAACAATGAAAAAATTTGCAGCTTTAGTACTAGGCAGTGCAATCTTATTTACTTCAGGCTGTGCCACGATGTTTAATGGTTCAACCCAAACTGTGAATATCCGTAGTAATGATGAATTGGCTAAGTTATATGTCAATGAAGAATATATGGGACAGCGTAATACTGTCTATACTTTCAAAAAGAAAGAAAACTATGTGATTAAGGCAGAGAAGCAAGGCTGTCAAACCAACACCGTTATTCCACAGAAAACATTTGATCCAACAACTTTATTAGGTATTTTCCTGGATTGGGGACTTATTTCTATTCTGGTTGTAGATGGTGCTGCTACTGGAGCATGGCAAAAATTTAGCCAGACAAGCTATGTCGTTGATCCTAATTGCTAATTAATTCAATTAGATTGAAAAAAATATCCCATCATTGAGTGGGATATTTTTTTGTAAATTTACATCTTTTTTGAACCTTGATTTTGATTGAAAATTAACCAAATCATCTCCATATAAAAGCCTAGATTCACCGTATTTAAGGCTGCCGAATTGCAACATTATCTTGATCTTAATCACGACTCAGGTGTTGCCAATTACGAGATTGGTAACGAATTTATTCGCGTGCAATTTAAGAAAACCTCGAAAGTTTATACCTACAGTTATAGCAGTGCCGGTGATCAGCATGTGGAAAACATGAAACAGCTTGCCCGATATGGCGATGGCCTGAACGCCTATATCAACCAACATACTCGTCAGCTTTTTGTACGCTAAAACTGGTCTGCTTCTTGCTTCAATCAAAGTCCTAATCGGCAAATATTTAATAACAGCTAAATATCTGCCTTGAAATAGTGCATGTGCACATATTGGAAAGAGGGCAAACACATATGGAAATCACAGAGTACGCACCCGAATCAGGAAAATTAGATAAAAAAGCCCATTTCTACTCCGCATGGCCATTAATTCTGATCCTGTTTGGAGGTGCAATTGGTTTGCTCTACGGCGTGATGGCATATTTACTGAATCTGAAAATCTATAGCTCTGAACTGACGAGACTCAATAAAGTTCTGGCCAATCTGCTCTGCGGGATGACCGCAATCAGTATCTGGTGGTTTAGCGCACAATGGATTCAGGCTGCTTTGTTTTAATAAATAGTCATAATGTCTTGAAGATAAATTGCAATAAAGGCCATTTTTATAGAATAAAAAAGCGTAAAAAGTGAATAATAGAATTTATTTCCCTAAATTTAGTTTAATAATGAAATAAATTTTCAAAAAATCTAAAAATTAAAAAAACATAGGAAATTAATCCCGTCCATCTTTGCCTAATATAGCTCTCAAGGGTGTGATGGGATCGGAAAGAGTAGCATGCTGTGAGCGGCGCAAAACGCGAGTGCAGTACGAACCCAAAAGGTCTCGATCCGGCTTAGGACGCTATAGACCACAAGTTTATAGGCTATAAGATCAAGTCTTACAAAGATTGATAGTTGAAGTAAACCATTAGACGTTTTCCCAACACCCTAAAAAATTCTCCAGCAGTGCAAATATGATAAATCATTAAAATAACAATAAATCAAAAGCTTAAACCAAGATTCAATTCAAGCATGATACAAATCAGCCCTTCATTTTCCCAGATCAAATCTGTTATTTTTAAAGCATCAGCTGCGCCCAGTGGGGAATTGTGATGAATCTCGATATTTGGTGTCGTTTTCTGCTATTTTCCTTGCTCATCAATTACGTCATTCTTATGCTCTGGTTCACAGTTTTTGTATTTGCCCGAAACTGGATGAAACAAGTGCACGGAAAATGGTTCCGGCTGTCTGAAGCCAGCTTCGATGTGATTCATTATTCGGGTATGGCGCTGTATAAAATTGGAATTTTGCTGTTTAACCTGGCGCCTTTAATTGCAATCTATTTGATCAAACAAAGTTAAGCGCGATTCTGAACTGCATTTTTTAATGACAAAAAATAGCTTGGGATTAGTCTAGTTAAATAACAATTAAAACAGGATTTCAAAGGAGTGGATGCAGATGAATCAAGTCAAACCGGCACTGATTTTGGGTGCCTTGATTGCTTTAGGGATGATGCTTGCTGGCTGGATTCTAGGCAATAGTGCCCTGAAAATTAAACAGTATGAACGTATTGTTTCGGTCAAAGGCTTGTCAGAACGTGAAGTCAAGGCGGATGTAGCAGTGTGGCCGATCCGCTTTAACGCTGGTAGTCAGGATCTGGCCGAGTTATATGACACCATGCAAAGCAATACCCAGGAAATTCAGACTTTTCTAAAAAATGAAGGTTTTAGTGCCGAAGAGATCACCAGTGCCTCACCGAGTATTACCGATAAATACGCCCAGCAATACGGCGGTGATGCCAATGTCGCACTGCGCTATACTGCCAGTCAGACCATTACCGTCTATACCCACAACATCGATGCAGTACGCAAGGCACAAAGCCGTCTGGTGGCTTTGGGTAGAAAAGGCATTGCCTTTGCTGGAGATGATTCCGGACAAAGAACCGAATATTTATTTACCAAGTTGAATGACATTAAGCCGGCGATGATTGAACAAGCCACCGAAAATGCCCGCAGTGTGGCAGAAAAATTTGCCGCAGATTCAAAAAGCAGTCTGGGGAAAATCAAGTCCGCCAATCAGGGCATGTTTAGTATCGAAGATCGCGACAGCAATACCCCCTATTTGAAGAAAGTCCGTGTAGTTTCGACGGTGGATTATTATCTGGCAGATTAATTTATCTGGCTATGCGCGGTGATTGACAGGTTAAATACAGCTTGTTATTTTGCGCACATTGTTCCAGATGCTGTATTCCTAAAATGCCCATCAACCCCGACTTTGTCTATTGCCCACCGCAAGAACCGTTGCATATTGTTTATGAAGATGATGATCTGGTGGTGATTGAAAAGCCGGCCGGATTATTGTCGGTTCCCGGGCGTTTAGCTGAACATCATGACAGTGCTTATTTGCGGGTTCTGGACCAGTATCCGCAGGCTAAAATCACCCATCGTCTGGATATGGCCACTTCAGGTATTTTGATGTTTGCCAAACACCGTGATGCAGAAGTGGCGGTGAGTAAAATGTTTCAGGCACGTACCGTGCATAAAAATTATGTCGCACTGGTACAAGGCAAACTTGAAGGTCAGGGCAGCGTCGAAGTGCCTTTGATGACCGACTGGGAAAACCGTCCGCGTCAGATGGTGCATTATGAACTGGGCAAAACTGCCAAAACCTTATATCGGGCAATAGAATATTTGCCCCAGCAAGACATTAGTCGGGTTTTACTCACGCCCATCACCGGCCGTTCTCATCAGTTGCGAGTACATATGCTGTATCTGGGTCATCCCATTACTGGCGATAAAATCTATCATCCAGAACCACAGCGCAGTCCTTTAAATCGTATGGCTTTGCATGCCAATTATCTGGCTTTTAGCCAGCCGCTGAGTGGTGTTCCGGTTGAGATTGAAGTCGTAGTCCCGTTTTGATGTGGATTATGAAAACGATGGTATCCGGTCAAATTAGTTCTATTTTGTGTAATCATTCAAAATGGTATTTGCCATTTAAAATGGGCTGCCTGAATTAAAAAGTGTGAGAATTTATTTCAGTCAATGCTCTGAAAATTAACAGTTTTTCATGTTTTTTATTTGAAATCTAATACTTATGCATTGCCCAATCTTCTGTCGATGTAGAACATACCGGTGAATGCTGGCTGCATATCTTGATGATGAGTTTAGGAATTTTTATTGTCTTTATCTGCTTTTATAAGTTTGATATCTTTATTTCTATTGGTTTTTTTAATTTTACTGTCATTAATTTTAAACTTTTAAATTATATCCTTTGATATAAAAAATACCGTTAGCTGTTTCAGGATCGTTTTGATTTAAGCTGCAAATCAATTCATGATGTATGACTTGCACATAAAAAATTATAGAAAAATAAAATGAATGAACGACTTAGTGGCGATTAATGGCTTTGATTATCTGGTCAAAGTGATGCAAAATTAACCAGTACTTTATAATAAATTTTTAATTTGATGTTTTAGGGCAATGCCCGGGGTTAAAGGACAGAACAATGCTCAGTATGGCTTTTTTCGTTCTCGCGAGTATTTTATTATGTGCCTTGCTCTGGAGCTTGAAGATCCAGACTTCATTACGCAGCAATATCCAGTTTTTACAGGAAAATCTGGATCATTCACGCAGCAGACTGGCAGATTATGACGCTCAAGTCGATGAACTGAATTATGACGTGACCCAACTGCGGGTACAGCATGGCAGTTTAACGACTGAGCTGAATAAATATAAAAAATATCAGGATATCTGTGATATCGAACAATATATTATCAACCGGACTTTGCAGGCCGAAAATTTTGTTGAAGTGACCAAACTGGATGCTTCGATCATGATTGATGATCTCAAGGCTTATATTGAAAGCGTGAAAGACTATCTCGCCCAGTTTCAAGCGAAAGCCTTAGTCGAAGTTAAACAGCAGGCCAGAAAAAGTTTAGCGGGTTATTATCAACAGGCCAAGCAACAGCAGCACTTAGAGGACGTAGTGAATGCCCTGGAACATAAAATCCAGGCCAAGCATTACGGTTTATGTCTGCCAGTACCGCAACTTTTACAACAGCTGATCGCAGGATATAGTGAAACGGATGCGGCTCGGCATCTGCTCGATGTACGTGAAAAAATTCAGCAGGCCATAGCAACACAGCAGATCGCCAGTTGTAATTATATCGATGACAGCCGCCGTAGAAGTATCATTGAAATCTTTAGTTTGGCCTTTAATAGCAAGGCAGATTTATATCTTGCTCAATTAAACAGAGAAAATTTGGGACAGATGTTGCAAGCCTTAAGGGATGATTATGTCCTGCTGAATTATACCGGACAGCAACTGAGTCAGGCCACGATTCAGTCATCCTATCTGGATTTACGTTTAGAGGAATTAAAGTTTGCTGCGCTGGTTGTGCACATGAAGCAAGAAGGCCGGCATCCAGAGACCGTATAGTTTTGATAGGCATCAAGCGCACTAAGTCTTGATGGTAGCTGATAACGAATAGGGTTTTAGCGAAAGATCGATATTCCCGGACGTGATAGGCTGTAAATATTTAAGAAATACCCATTTGACAGATAATTTTTATATTTATAAAAATCATATGTTTATTTATGGTTAAAAGATAATATTTTTTGTCCGGATCTCGATAATTGTCTAAAAATCAGCTAATCTTAGATGCAGAATAAAACAGCATCATAATAAGGATACTTCTATGTCACGTGATTACAATCAATTCCCTGACGATGAAAATGGCAATGTACTGTGGCAAATGCATCAGGATGGCGACGACCTGCAAGAAGCACATGAAATCGAATTTTCGCTGGTGTTTAGTGATGAAGAGCAGGCAGATCGTTGTGCCTTGTATCTCTTAAAGGAAGAACAAAAAATCAGCCTGTTTCAGGATGAAGAAAGCGCGACCCTGGAATGGATTATCACGATTTATGTCTATATGGAACCAACCTACGAGGATATTGTGGATCTGGAACAGTGGTTCAGCAAAATCGCTGCAGAATTTCAGGGTGAATATGATGGTTGGGGCTGCATGGCCTATGTCTATGATGATGAGCTGGATGAAGAAGAAAGCAGTCTACGTAATAGCTGATTGTGCCTGTATTTAAATAAAAAAACCCCGGTGCTGCCGGGTTTTTTTATCCTTTATATTTAGTTATATCGGAATGTCAGGACTTTAATACAGATACATAGTCATTATATATACCAGATTGAGGATTGCGTAAAATCAGTTCTATGGATGCTCAGCTTGGTCTGGTCAGTCTATACAAGAGAAGGGCAATATCCCTCAATAAAAATACATAATAACAATAAGGGACTAGGCAAAATGAGTTACACCCTAAAAATGCATCGAGTGTTTAGTGCACCTCCGGAGCGGGTGTATCGTGCTTTTGTTCACCCGGATGCCCTGGCAAAATGGTTGGCACCACATGGTTTTATTGCCAAGGTAGAACATGCGGAAGTCAAACCCGGCGGCAGCTATAAAACCACCTTTACCAATTTTTCCACTGGTACCCAGCACCATTTTCATGGGATTTATCATGAGGTGATTCCCAATCAGTTACTGCGTTATACCGATCAGTTTTCGACACCAGATCTGCAAGGTGAAATAGAAGTCACTGTGATCTTTGAAAAGGTTTCAGTCGGTACAGGCCTGCATATTATTCAGGTCGGCTATCCCGATTTAGTGCCGCCTGCGGTATGTCACTTAAGTTGGCAGGAATCATTCCAGCTACTTTCCTTGCTGGTGAATCCGCATATCCCGGATAATTAATGCTTGATGATTATGAGCTGGCCTTCAACGAAACTCCTGTTCAAAAGCGCATCTCTGCAAAGATGCTATACTGTGATCTTATTTGTTTCATTTATTTAATTTTTCTCTTTTTCGAGGTTCTTATGGGTCTGCCAAACTGTCCAAAATGCCAATCTGAATATACCTATGCAGATGGCGATCTACTGATCTGCCCTGAATGTGCACATGAGTGGAAAGAAGGCGAAATTACTGAAGAACAAGTGATCATTAAGGATGCTCATGGCAATGTGCTGGCGGACGGCGATAGCGTGACGGTGATTAAAGACCTGAAAATCAAAGGTTCATCTTCAGTGGTGAAAGTGGGTACCAAAGTCAAAAGTATCCGCCTATTGCCCGATGCTGCTGATGGTCATGATATCGATTGTAAAATCGAGGGAATGGGCCCGATGAAGCTAAAATCTGAATATGTAAAGAAAGCTTAAATCTGGCATCAGACTAGAATTTTAACTGGACATGAGACGGTGGATAAATCGTCTCATTGCTAAAATTCAGCGTTTATTTTTTATATAGTCCCAATCCTCACGTTTTTGATTCGAGATCACTCGTATGCCACATCTGCATCTGGAATATTCTGACAATCTTCAATATCTGCTCCAGACTCAGCCGCTCTTGCTAGCCATGCATCAGGCATTGTTCAATGCAGGCTATGTCACCGATCCCGATGATTTAAAAAGTCGTGCAATTATGCAGCAGGATTATGTGATTGGACTGAGTCCACAGACAGATCAGGCCTATGCACATGCCAAAGTCTCACTATTGAGTGGACGTAGTGTCGAAGTGCGTCAGGCGATTTCTGCATTGGTGCTTGAGGTGATGCAGCAATCTATTGCTCCACAGCCCGAATTAAAAATTCAGCTCTGTGTCGAAATTATTGAAATGCCAAAGCAGACCTATAGCAAAGTCACGATTTAAATTCTGGCTTTTAGCTGTGTGGCATCGCGACAGCTTAAGAGTTGTATTTAAACTCTTTACAATTGCTCAGTCTAAAATAAATCAGACGACCGAACATGAATACTATTCCTAAATTCATTTCATCTTATTAAAATATAAACATATTTTTTTTATAAATGACATTTTTGATCATTTACAATAATACCGCAGAAGTCTTAAAGTGGGTTCAGATAACTCTCTATTCCTGATTTAAATAAAAATAAAGATTGATAGGGCTGTAATGTGGTATGTCTATGCAGATTGCATGAAGTTTTGGACTTAACTTAAAGATTGAAATCAAAATAATGTTTTAAATAATATTCAGATGAATTGCAGTGAATAACACAAAGGGGATAGCCAAGCAATTATAGTGCTTGAGCATAATCAAAATAAGAAAAGCAAAAGACCAGAAATTGGGGACAATTTTAATTCCGATTTCAGGTCTGAATACCTGATTGAGGGGGACTTTATGCAGGTTTTTGGGGATGAACAACTGAGTCAGGAAGTCATGGCATTTCTTCAGCAATGGGACCATGCCATATGCAGTCTGGAGATCCAGGATATTATTCAATTATGCCGGCCAGATATCCGTCTGGTCGATGTCAGTACTGAAATAAAAGGCATAGATGCCTATCAGGCGCTCTGGCTGCAATATCGGCCTTTTATACCTGAAGGAATCCGGATAGAGCGTCAAGAGGTCAATATTCATGTGAGCACTGATTTAGCCTTGGCCGATGGCTATGTTCGGGTGAATTATGCGGTAATTGAGCCGATTTTCCAGTTGGGCTGGTGCCGGGTCAGTATGTGTCTCAGCAAGCAGCAGGGACGATGGCAATTGTTGCATCAATATACCTCAGTACCGGTACAGCTAGAAGCCCGTAAGATGCGCAGGATCAAAAGCGTCAGTTAAGTCATAAGCTTAAAAAATTAAGTGCAATATCTTTGCAAATGATTACAGGCATGCTTTATCAGGACACCATTCAGCAAAAACTGAATATACTCAAAGCCTATTGTCAGGGAGCCGGGATGTGGGACGGTGCAATTCAGACCTTTGACAGGCTAGAAAATTCGATCGATACCCCGAAGCAGGAAGCGAGGAATCCAAATGTGCAGAATGTCAAAGTGGTCGACCTGAAACCTTCGAGTGAAGAAGCCGCACTGGACTGGCTAAATACAATTCTGAATCCACTGGCCATGATCGGGATTGTGTTTTTGTTCATGGTGCTGATTTTGCTGAATGGTAAAGAGATGCAGTCAGCCACCTCGGCAAGCATTTTAAATAAGGACTAAATGATGAAACAACAATGGAAATACAGCATCAAAACCATGAGTGTCGCATTTGGTCTGGCCAGTATCAGCTCATTAAGTCTTGCTGCCATTCAGGGGCTGCATTTTTCACATAAAGATTGGGAAATGGCCTGCGACAATACCGGCACCTGCCGCGCTTCAGGTTATCAGTCGGATCAGGAGATTGATCGACCAGTTTCGGCTTTATTAACACGCGCAGCAGGAACGACCAGTGCGGTACAAGCAAAAGTCCAAATTTTACCTCTGCAAGCTGCAGCATCGACAGCTCAGCTTCAGTTACAAATCGCGGGCAAGCCCTATGGTGTCATTCGTTTAGATCAGCAAGGGATAGGTCAACTGAGTCGTACACAAACACAAGCCTTATTAAAAGCAGTTCAAGGCACGGATCCAGTGATATTTAAGAATGCACAATCACGCTGGACTTTGTCAACAGCCGGAGCCAGTGCCGTTTTGCTCAAGATGGATGAATTTCAGCGCCGCCTCTCCACGCCCTCAGCCTTGATCAAGCCTGGAAAAAAATCCAGTCAAGCGGTGCTTAAAGCTGCAGCGATCCCGCAAATTGTGATACCCAAATATCAGTCAGGCAAGATCACTCAAGCGAAACTGAATACGGCGGCGGGTCAGCAGATGATTCGGAAACTGCAAGCAACCACTAACGAAGATCAATGTGATTTGCTGTTTAGCCAACATTTTATGTCGGATGATGTCATGACGATTTATCCCATCAATGCTCAAAATCAGCTGATTCAGATCCCTTGCTGGCGTGGAGCCTATAATATGGGCAGCGGTTTTTGGCTGATAGATCAAAACAAGCAACCGAGACAACTGGTGACCACCTCCGGAGAAACCTTTAGCCAAGGCCAGATATTTTCCGGGCATAAAGTACGTGGTTTGGGTGATTGTCTGAGTCAGGACGAATGGGCATGGGATGATAAAGCATTTGTCAAAAGTTTTAGTAGCCTAACCGTACAATGCAAGGGCTTTGCTGGCGGTGCCTGGAATTTGCCGACTTATGTGAGCAAAGTCATTCCCCTTAAATAGTCATATCCTGCATAAAAATAAACGCTATAAAAAAAGCCTGAATCATTCAGGCTTTTGAATTTAAAAAAATATTATCTTAGAAGCGCTTTGGAATTCTCTGACCATTCGGAACAGGGATGTCGGCAATTTTTAATACCCCAAACAACCAGGTTTCTGCATGCTGTACCGCCGTTTTGAGTTGATCACCCATGGCCAGACGCCCGGCGATAAAGCTGGCCAGTGAACAACCCGAACCATGATATTCACCCTCCAGACGTGGACAGCGGGTCTCATTAATCAACTTGCCCGCGATATACAGACTGTTCTGAATATAATCCGGCGTATCTTCATGACCGCCTTTAACCAGAACTGCTTGTGCACCCATATCAAATAGTTTTTGAGTGGCCAGCTGTAGGTCTTCTTCACCTGTTAAAGCACGCAGTTCAACCGTATTCGGAGTTAGAAGGGTAGCCAATGGAATCAGTTGGGTAAATGCTTTGACCAGTGTCGCCTGATTGCCCAATGAACCGCCACTATTTGCCACCAGAACAGGATCGAGTACATACAGATAGTCCGAATGTGCAGTCAAAAACTCCGCCAGTGCTGCGATATTCTCTGTGGTGCCTAACATGCCAGATTTAATACAGCGAATTGGCAGGTCATTCACCACGGCATTGGCCTGAGCCAGCAGCAGCTCTTTAGATGTCGCTTCAAAACCAAAAACCTGCTGTGAATTTTGAATGGTGAGGGCTGTGCAGGCAATTGCTGCATGTGCACCACTTTGACCAATGGCTTCAATATCTGCCTGAAGACCGGCTCCACCTGAAGGGTCTAAACCGGAAAAGCAAAGTACGGTAGGGCGCAAAATGATGTCCTTCATTCACTAAAATTACATTAGTATAGGCAAATTTGAATGAACTCTCGATATTAATTTATATCGGTGCTGATGAGAGGGGATGGGCTGTGATTAAGAATATTTTAATTGATCTGGATGGGACATTAACTGATCCTAAAGTGGGGATCACCACGTCTGCGCGTTACGGTCTGGAAAAGGTGGGTCATCCGATTAGCGATGAGATCAATATCGACTGGATTATCGGTCCTCCCTTAAAAGCCTCGCTGGCCAAACTTTTAAATATCGAGACCGATCATATTCTGGCTGAGCAGGCGTTGATGGCTTATCGCGAACGTTTTGCAGTGAAAGGCCTATATGAAAATCACGTTTTCGAGGGTGTGGCAGAAACGTTGGCAGAACTGAAACGCCGTGGTTATCGTTTGTTTGTCGCTACGGCAAAACCGACGGTTTATGCCAAACAGATTTTAGAGCATTTTGATCTGGCTCAGTATTTTACTGAAATTTATGGCAGCGAACTCAATGGTGACAGAACCAATAAAGGTGAGCTGATTCAGTATATTTTAGAACAGCAACATTTAAAGGCCGAGGGCTGCATCATGGTCGGTGACCGTGAATACGATATTTTGGGTGCACACCGCAATGGAATCAAATCTATTGCAGTTACATATGGCTATGGCAGTGCAGATGAATTACAACGTGCACAACCTGAATATAAAATAGAAAACTTTGATGACTTATTAGATTATTTAAAATAAATATTTATTTTTGTGGTTAAATTTATTTTAAACCCCTTAAAAAATTATTTTTTGAGGGGTTTTTTAATTGAATTTGTTAATAACTAGGGTGTGTCCTCATTTGAAGAATTGGTTTTAAATACTTAAAATCCTCCTTTGAGTTATTTTTATTTCTACACTTTCAATGGCACGCACACTTCTTACCGATGATATCTGGCAGAAAATTCAAGA